>CAZVAY010000053.1:0-11723 GCA_964625265.1 uncultured Sphingobacteriales bacterium
AAGTATTGACTTTTTAGATTCCATACAACTGATTAATGGCAGCTATCCCCTTGTTTAACCTGGTTGTATAATGGCCGGAAATAATTTTATACCTGAGCTTTTTAGCGTCTATTTCCTGTTTGAATAGCTTAAAAATCTCAAGTCTGTTATCAGGATTTTCTCTTAACGGATCCGGTTCCCAGGGTATATCAGGATAACACAATAAATACAAGTCATAAGGATGGGCGTATATATAGTTTTCAACCCATTCGGATACTTTATTAAAGCGGTATCTCATCCAGATTTTTATCACTTCAAGGCCGGTATCGGCAATAATCATTTCATGTCCGCTTTTGATGGCCTTTTCTTCTTTTTCTTTTTGCAGGAAGGCAATTTGTTCAACATCTTTAAAAGAATAGCCGGTTTTTATATCTCTCAGGTATTCCCTGGCTACTTCTTCAACAAGGACAGCATCAAAATGCTGCGCCAGTTGTTTGCTCAGCATTGTCTTACCTGTTGACTCCGGCCCTGTTACAACAATCCGCTTAGTGTTCATGATCAAGATCTTTTTTCCATTGAAAATAACCAACAAAAGCAAGTATTGTCAGCACTGCAAACAAAACTACAGTGGGATAAAGCCCTTTGTACAGGTAGATACCAACACTGACAGCATCCACCACAATCCATATCCACCAGTTTTCAATGATCTTTTTGGCAAGCATCCAGGTAGCCACAAAACTCAGGGCAGTGGTAAAAGCATCCCAGTAGGGTACATCCGAATCAGTGAAATGTTGAAGGAACAAGCCTATTCCGGCAAATAATACGCAAGCTATAACCAAAAGGGTCATAAGAAGCGAAGTCCCGGCCACAGTAACCTTGATACCCTTTCTGTTGTTGCCATTTGATTTACCAAAAACCCATTGATACCAACCATAAAAGCTGATCACCAAATAATACACCTGTAAGGACATATCAGCATACAATTTAGCCCTGATATACACCATGATGTACATACTCACCATTACTATACTGACAACCCAATACAGTGGTTTTTGTTTGATCTGAAGATAAATGGCTACAAGCCCCAGTGTAGCTGCAAGCAATTCAAAATAGTTTCCTACAACCCAGTTTAGTACCTCATGCATCCGGTTTAATCAGCCTTTTCGAGATTGGCGTTGATAACTTTCATAACAAACACTGAATGCGGTATCGCGAAGGATTTTTTTATTTCTGTTTTTAATGCATCCATCACATAATCATAATCACCAAATACCTGTGTACTCATACCATTTGTTACGGCTTTTAGTTCAGTATAAGTATTAATGCGATCAATAAAGTCCCGAATAGGTGCAATAAATTCCTCTTGAAGGGGGTAGTACGAAATATCAACTGATACATTCATAATAATTGTTTTAACAAAGATACAAATTGAACATGAACCGGCTACAGTAAACCCAGTTTTTGTAAAGCATCCAAAGCTGCTTTTTGCTCCGAACCCTTCTTTTTAAATGCAGAAGCTTCTCCCATAACCTCATCATCCAGTTTCACAATGGTAATAAATTCAATCTCGCCATTATAGGTATCCTCCCTTGACTCGAATACAAGTTCCTTGTTGTGTTTTTGAGCGTATTCAAGTAGCCTGCCTTTGTAGTTTTCTTCTTTGGCTGCAATTTCTTCCAGGTCAAAATGCTTTGAAAAGAAGCGATTCAGCAGTAGTTTTTTGCAGAAATCATAGCCTTTATCGAGGTAGATGGCACCCAGAAATGCTTCAAATGCATTCCCAAAAACATCAGGCGACTTATCCGGTGATATGCCTCTCCCACTATCATAAACAAGCAGATTTTCCAGACCGGAAACAAATGCAAACTTATTTACTACATCCCTTTTTACAATCCTCGAACGCATTTTTGACATACTGCCTTCCTGTGCTTTTGGATAATGCCTGTATAAATAATCCGAAATGATGGTCGACAGAACAGAATCACCCAGAAACTCCAGTCTTTCATTATTTGTTTTTTTTCCGGGAGCAGATTTATGGGTTAATGCAAGATTGTAATACTTCAATTTTACCGGTTTAAATCCAAAACCAGTATGAATTGCCTTAATCAATTGTTTTTCCTTCCTCGATAGGAATAAACCGGAAATATGTACCAATGTTTAACTAAATTTTTTAAAAGCAAGGCATACATTATGGCCGCCAAATCCAAAGGTATTACTGAGAGATATATCAAACTTTCGTTCCTGGGCTCCATGGGTAGTCAGGTTAAGCTTTGGGTCTATCTCCGGGTCAAGATTTTGAAGGTTTATCGTTGGAGGAACAAAATCATTGTTCATCCCGACAATACAAGCCAGTGCCTCAATAGCTCCGGCACCACCCAATAGGTGACCATGCATGGATTTGGTTGAACTTATGTTCAGATTATAAGCCTGGTCCTTAAACACATTGCGAATCGCCCTTGTTTCACTAATATCACCCAAAGGAGTTGAAGTACCATGTACATTAATATAATCTACATCTTGCGGGTTTAATTTTGCATCCTCAAGGCAATTTTCCATCACGTATGTAGCCCCCAATCCATCAGGATGTGGTGCTGTCATGTGATAGGCATCGGCTGAGTAGCCGGCTCCAATCATTTCAGCGTAAATATGTGCACCCCGCTTTTTTGCATGTTCGTAATCTTCCATAACAAAAACAACAGACCCTTCACCCATAACAAAACCATCGCGGTCAACATCAAAAGGACGTGAAGCTGTTTTGGGGTCATCATTTCGCTCCGATAAAGCTTTCATGGAAGTAAAACCTCCGATAGCAGATGGGGAAATGGCGGCTTCGGCACCTCCGGTTACAATCAGATCAGCTTTACCAAGCCTGATGTAATCGAAAGCAGCACCCATTGCATTATTCGAAGAAGCACATGCTGAGACAGTGGCAAAATTAATTCCCCGCAGTCCATATTTCATTGAAATATGACCTGATGCCAGATCGATAATCATTTTAGGAATGAAAAAAGGACTGAACCTGGGAGTACCATCACCTTGTGTATAATTGATGATTTCATCTTCAAAAGTTTTGATGCCTCCGATCCCTGATGCCAGAATCACACCGCACCTGCGATCATTAATTTTGGTCAGGTCAAGACCGCTGTCTGCCATGGCATTATCTGCAGCAGCCATAGCATAAACAGCAAACAAGTCCAATTTACGCAGTTCTTTCCTGTCAAATTTATCCGCAGGATTAAAATCCTTTACTTCACAGGCAAACTTTGTTTTAAACTTGCTTGCATCAAAATGCGTGATAAAATCAGCACAGCTAACCCCATTACGCAAATTATTGGTGAAATCATCAATGGTATGGCCTAATGGTGAAATCAGGCCAACACCAGTAATGACAACTCTTTTGTCACTCATAGAGTATATTTACTTATTTAATTCCTCTTCTAAATACTGAACGGCCTGGCCAACAGTACCGATTTTTTCGGCTTGCTCATCCGGAATAGATACATTAAATTCTTTTTCGAATTCCATGATCAATTCCACTGTATCCAGAGAGTCAGCACCCAGATCATTTGTAAAACTGGCTTCAGCGGTCACTTCACTTTCATCAACGCCCAATTTTTCAACAATGATTGATTTTACTTTTGCTTCAATGTCAGACATATCTAAATTTTTATTTGGTTACCTTTTATATTTTTGCATTTAAAAGTTAATTTGCATAACTTAAAAACTGGCAACAAAACTAATAATACAAAACCAAATACGAAAGTAAACTTCCTGAAAAAAATGAAAAATTGTACCCATAATGACTAATTATCAACTATTTGGAATCGCCTGTTTTGAAAAAGACTATCGATTGTCATATTTCATTAATAAAAATCTTGACACTGAACTCATTAAGCAGGATAACCCTCTGGAAATCAAGCTAAGAAATAACATGTTCACCACCTATTTTTTTCATTCCAGGAGCCCTGACTACGATTGTTTTTTATTACCTAATGAAACAAAAGGAAATGTAATACTGCCAAAATATAAAAAAGTACAGTTCCTGTTTCTTGTAAAGCGCAACCCGATTTGTATAGAAGAAAAATCATTTTCACAGTTACTCAGTTCAACTCCGAATATTCTTGCATCCTTTGAAATAAAAGATGAAGCTGAGATAAGGAAAATTAAAGCCTTTTTTGAGCCTAAAGAGGAGTAACCGGGTATTCAGGAAGTTCAATAACACCCTTCATTCCCTTACCGGTCATAGACCAGTAAAAATGCTGAAGACCATTTGTTATACATAAATAATCAGCATTCAGTTTAGAATAGTAGGATGATAATTGCATCAAAACTTTATCATCCAGCTTAACCGTACTGGCTTTACATTCTACCAGAAGCCACACACTTCCATTTTTATTAAAGCATACAATATCCGGCCTTTTAGAAAGGGTATTATATTCGATACCCATTTCAATCCTGATCATCTTCAGAGGGACATTTTTGTATTCAATCAGGTATTGCAAAAAATTCTGTCTAACCCATTCTTCGGGAGTCAATACCAGGTATTGTTTTCTGACAGGATCAAATATTTTTAATTTTTCTTCAGATTGCCTGATATTAAAATTAAATTCCGGTAGATTTAATTTGAGCATTTATCGGTTATTTTTGCCCTTATTAAAAATATGAAATATAGGGAATGATCAATACGTACAAACAACTCGGACAGAATTTCAAGAATAAGATCTTTCATCAGGTTTACTTCCTTTACGGGGAAGAACCCTATTACATTGATAATATCTCCAGGTACCTGGAAAGCAAAATCCTTAACGAATCAGAGAAGGATTTCAACCAGCATATTTTTTATGGAAAAGAAGCTAATATTTCATCCATCCTTGATGTTGCCATGAAATATCCCATGCTGGCCCAGTACAATGTAATTGTGATCAGGGAAGCCCAGGAAATGAAGGATATTAAAGAATTTCTCCCTTATTTTCAAAACCCAAACCCACAGACATTACTGGTGGTCTGCTATAAATACAAAAGCCTTGACAAAAGACAGAAGCTTTATAAATATTTAAAAGACAGCAAACATGCAATCGTGTTCGAAAGTAAAGCAAAATATGAAAGCGAGATACCTGCCTGGATAAGCGGTTATGTCAAGGGCAAAGGATATGAAATTGATGCAAAAGCAAGGTTTGCCCTGCAGGAATTTGTGGGTAACGAACTCAGCAAACTATCAAGAGAAATTGATAAACTGACTGAAATCAAGGGCAACGATCAATATATTGTTTTTTCGGATGTAGAAAAAAATATTGGAGCCAGCAAAGAATACAATGTTTTTGAATTGCAAAAGGCATTGGGTGAAAAGAATACAGACAGGCTTGCCAGGATTATTAATACCATAAAAGGTAACCCCAGAGCCATTGCCATTCAGGCGCTAATACCTTCCCTCTTCAATTATTTTTCAAAACTGATGGTACTCAGCTATAGCAAAACCTTTGATAATTCTTATCAGAAACTGGGATTGCCCGGTTTTTTCAAACAAGAATACAGGCAGGCCATGAACAATTACAAGGGAAAATTTGAAATCATTATTGGACTGCTTAAAGAATATGACCTGCGATCGAAGGGTGTGGGAGATTTAAATACCCCATCGGAAGAATTGTGCAGGGAACTGCTTACGCGGATCGTTAATTTATAAATATGACAATGAATAATAAAAATACCACATTGCCACCTGTAAATGAGGATTGGAAAATCTTCCTGAAAGAAATTTTTGAGGCTCCTTTATTAAAAAGTATTATCTCCAGGGTCAGGGATGAGATTGAAGACAAAAAAACCGTTTATCCTCCTTTTGATGAAATATTTAATGCGTTTAACTATACTCCTCTCGATTCTTTAAAAGTAGTGATCATCGGACAGGATCCTTACCATGGCCCCAACCAGGCTCACGGTCTCTGTTTTTCGGTTAAAGACGGAATTGAGCCACCACCAAGCCTGATAAATATTTTCAAGGAAATTAATACAGACCTTGGACTTCCAATACCTAAAACAGGTAATTTGATTCCCTGGGCAAAAAACGGAGTGCTACTTTTAAATGCAGTACTTAGTGTGGAAAAAAATAAAGCAGGATCGCACCAGGCCTTTGGCTGGGAAGAGTTCACCAATGAGATAATCGCAAGGATTTCAGCTCAAATGGAAGGACTGGTGTTTTTGCTTTGGGGGAAATTTGCTTTATCAAAAAAGTCGTTAATTGATGAATCCAGGCATTTTATCCTTACAGCCCCTCACCCTTCACCATTCTCTGCTCATAATGGTTTTTTTGGTTGCAGACATTTTTCCAAAACAAATGAAATATTGAAAGCAATTGGGAAAACCCCGGTAGATTGGAGCCTGGCCTGAAGCCTTTTAATAACGCATGATGGTTTTGCTGGCCTTATCCTTACCGTTTGTTATCACCACTTTATAGATTCCCGGCCGGAGATATACCTGCGGATTCAGCCATAATTTATACATTTCTCCTTCCTGTAATTGTATCTCCTTTGAAAAAATTAACCTGCCATTGCAATCAATAATCATTGTTGTAGCAGAGGTAGTATAAGCAGACATAATGGTAAGAGTAATGCCTTCATCGGAAAATGGATTGGGGTAACCCTGAATGATATCTATTCCACCCGATGGTGCTACATATTTTTTGTAAAGCAGATCCATGGCAACTAATAGGTTGGGGATGCCATATCCCAGGCTATCATTAGGCCTGCCAAAAGTAGGGCAGCTTAGTTCAACAGCCTTTTTAATTTCCATCATGGGCAAGTCAGGAGACAAGGACCACAAGGAAGCACAAAGGCCTGCCATAACAGGACTTGATAGCGAAGTCCCGTTTAAAAATGAAAGAAAACCATTATCCATAGACACTGTTGCCGTGGCTACTCCCATAGCCACTACATTGGGCTTTACCTGCCCGTCTGACGAAGGCCCTACCCCACTGAATGGAGCATAATGTAAATCTGCATCAATGGCACCAACAGCCAGGACACTGTCAGCATCAGCAGGAGCCGTTATATAATGCCACGGATCCAATCCCTCATTTCCTGCGCTGCTAACGACCAATATTCCTTTTGAGGCAGCAATGTCAGCACCCTTGCTAATTCGTGTTGTATTGCCATTCATATCCTGATAGGAATGGTTCATGGCAGGGTTATTAAAAACCGAATAGCCCAGTGAAGTGTTTATTATATCAGCTCCTGCACTATCGGCATATTCCGCAGCAGCTACCCAGGCATCCTCTTCGAGTAGGTATTCATTGTCTGCATTTTCCGAACGGAGTAAAATATACGATGCTTCAGGGGCAGTGCCAATTAGTTTCCCAAAAATCTTACCGGCCATCACACCCATCACATAGGTGCCGTGAGTATGAGCATGATACACATTTGAATCCCCATCAACAAAATCATGCGTGCACAGTATTCTGTTATTGTCGAATAAATAATTGAAGGCATCCAGTGAGTCCAGTTTATAGAAGCCTGCATCAATCACGGCAATGACCATTCCCTGTCCCATTCCAGATACGTTGTGTATATAATGTCCATTGTTGATTTCAATTTGCCTGAACGACTTCCCATATTCATCATTGCCAAATTGAACTGTTGATGTATTAGCTACAACAGAATTGATCTCACAGGATTCAATTCCCGGATTTTTTATCTTAAAAACCCGTTCTGTTTTCTTAACAAATGGTAACTGAACAATATTGGTGATAATTGAATCGGTGTCGACCATAATGGTAGCAGCGTTAAACCACCTTGATGTAAACAGGATCTTTGCACCTTTTGCACGAAGGCTGTCCACATACCAGGAATTAACAGGGAAATCCTGTGTCGTTATTTCAACATGGTTCCTGTCTCTACGGTTAATGGCGCGTGGAGAAAGGAATTCCAGAGGCTTGTCAACAGAATAGACAGAGTTGTTTTTGTCTGTAAACCGGATAAACCAGGCTTGTTCACCGCTCTGCTGCGAATGCGCTGAAAAGAATGTAACCAGTAGAAAAGTCCCGGTTACTAAAATATGTCTTAACTTACACAACCAGGTTAATTAAAATGGTTTAAACTCTGAAATAGGTTTGATCTCGAAGGCTTTAGGTAGTTTAAATAGTGATTGGTCCAGGGATTTATAATTGACATTAACTGCCGTAAGGGTCATGGAAAAGCCCATATCTTTATTTTTCATGTTCAGTTTCATCTTAAGCGGCAAACCGTTCAGGCCAGCATAGGTCAGATTTGGCAACCCAATATCTGATTCGAGTTCGGGGATTTTCAGAAAATATTTTGAATTAACCCAAACTTCATTTACGCTCTGTACCTCATCATGATTCACGGTTACCTTGTACAACCGACAGGTTAAACCGGCAATAACCTGTGTTTCATTAGTTTTTTCAATTTTAACATCTCCCTCTTTTACTTCGAGTTTTCCCTTTTCTTCCGTGTTGATTCTGGTATCGATGTAATAGCCTTTTTTCTGTTTAGTTTGTAGCATATAGGCAGCATTCTCTCCCGGTAAAACAAGTACCTGGTCCATATAGGCTTCAACAACACCTCCTGATATGATGGCTTTCCAATTGAGATCCTTCACATAATAAGTATAGCTCTCAGGCATCATTACGCCTATAAAATCATTACCGTTTCCATCAATTTTTACCTGGTACTTAATGCTTCCTTCAAATAGTTTTTGTGCTGGTAATTCTGTTGCTATGAACAATAACAGCAAAAAAAGATAATAGGATTGTTTCATCATAATTCAATTTGCCTCAAATGTAGTAAACCCAAAGTAAAGCTGGTATAAACGAAACTTTAAAACGAATATTTTGCCTTACTTAAAATTAGTTACAATATTTACATGATCAGTTGGAACCACTTTACTTTTCTAAGATATCATTTCATTTGTCTATGTATAATTTCAAATGAAAAAATTCTTGTAAATTTGAATTTGCAATAATTAATAGTAATCATTATGAAAAAGGCTTTGACAATTCTTTCTTTCGCATTATTTATCTCGATAGTATTTTATGGCTGTAAAAATGAGCCTGACCCTTGTGAAAATCTGCTTTGTCTCAATGGCGGCAACTGTGTTGACGGACTCTGCGATTGTCCCACGGGCTATGGTGGCCTGCAATGCGAAACCGAATTAACTCCCACAAAAGTTTTGATTACCAAAATTGTTCTTACCAAATTCCCGTCATTTGACCCGAGTGGTGGAGAATGGGACCCTGACGATCATACCGGGCCGGATTTGTACATTAGAATTGTAAAAGGCAAAACAGAAATTTACAAATCCACCAAAAAAATCTGGGATGTAAAGCTCAACCAGGAGTATACATTTGATCTTAGTTCTTCTCCTGTTGAATTAACGAGTATTACATCAAAACATAAGATACAGCTCTGGGACTTCGAAGATTATAATAACGATGATTTCATGGGTGAATATGAATTCATACCCTTCCATTCAGGGGAAAACTTCCCGGACAAGTATGACCTGGGCGATCATTGGAGTGAGGTAGGCTATACAGTTCATGTAGAATATGAATTCAATTAGGTGCTCAGATTTTTGCTGCCCTGTTCAATAAAATTAAATCAGCTATAACCAGCGCTGCCATTGCCTCTACTATTGGCACTGCCCTGGGAACAATGCAGGGATCATGACGGCCCTTCAAGCTTGAAATATCTATTTCCCCTCCTTTTTCAGAGGTTAATTTATTGGCGGTAGCAATAGTAGAAGTTGGTTTGAATGCAACCCTGAATTCAATATCATTCCCGGATGTAATTCCGCCCAAAACCCCACCGGCATGGTTTGTAGCCGGCTTGATTTTACCATCTATGGTCTCGAAATGATCATTGTGTTCACTTCCTTTCATTGCAGCAGCTCCAAACCCACTGCCCAAATCAAATCCCTTGCTGGCATTGATACCCATCATGGCTTTACCTAACAGGGCATCCACTTTTTCATACACGGGATCACCAAGGCCAACGGGAACATTTTTGATTACGCAGCTAACAATACCGCCAATACTGTCTCCATTTTCTTTTATTTCCCTGATGTGTTTTATCATGGCTTGTGCTATTTCCCGGTTGGGGCAACGAACATCATTGTCTTCAAGGATGGAAAAGTCTATTTCAGCATCTCCCAATTGGATTTCACCAATCTGTGACGTATAGCCAATTATTTTAATATCAAACTTGTTTAGGAATAATTTGGCCACTGCACCTGCTGCTACCCGTGCAGCGGTTTCTCTAGCGGAAGAACGACCTCCTCCCCTATGATCTCTATGACCGTATTTGTGTTGCCAGGTAAAATCAGCATGGGATGGCCGATAGGCATTTCTGAACAACTCATAATCTTCAGGACGTTGATCTTTGTTTTTGATTAATAAAGTAATGGGGGTACCTGTGGTTTTCGACTCAAATATCCCTGAAATAATTTCAACCTGATCCTCTTCATTTCTGGGGCTGACAATAGCAGATTGCCCCGGCCTGCGCCTGTCCATTTCCTTCTGAATAAAATCCATGTCAATGTCAAGGCCAGCAGGACATCCATCAATGACTGCACCAATGTACGGGCCGTGCGATTCACCAAAAGTGGTTATTCTGAATATTCTTCCAAAGGAATTACTGCTCATAATACGCTATTTTAAATCCCAGATTTTCTATCTGTTGCCAGAAAGCTGGAAATGATTTCGAAACATTATCAGGATCTTCAATCAGGAGTTGCGGAAACCTGGTGGCCGCCATGGCAAAACTCATCGTGATCCTGTGGTCATTGTAAGTGTGTATCTTTATTGGCTCATCCGGTAATTCTCCAAAACTGCTGCATTTCAGGTAATCCGTACCGGCTTCAACTTTTGCCCCAAGTGCAGAAAATTCATTTCCAAGGGCTTCAATGCGGTCACTCTCTTTAATCCTGAGTGTTTTTAAGCCTGTCATGGTAAATGGTATCTTTAACAAAACACAAAGTGTTGCAATAGGTGGAACCAAATCCGGGTAGTCTTTAAACCCAAATACAAATTCTTTTATTCTTGGCTCGTGTAGTTTAGTTATGGTCAATCCGGTATTAGTGAAAGAGGATTTTATTCCGAATTCTTGTCCTATATTTATAAGTACGGCATCTCCCTGCCAGCTATGAGAGGGAATGCCTGTAATATGAATTTCCCTGCCCGGCCACAGCCCTGCCCAAAGGTATAAAAATGCAGCAGACGACCAATCCGGCTCAATGATAAGTTGTCTTAAAGACAGCTTCGATGATGGGATTTTAATATTTTGTTTTGAAATTTCAACAACAACACCGAAATACTTTAATAATTCTGCTGTCATGACTATGTAAGGCCATGAAACAGGCTCTGCCTGAAGTTCTATTTCCAAACCGTTGTGGATAAAGGGGGCAACAAGCATAAGGCTGGTAACAACCTGGCTGCTTATTCCGGGATTTACACGAATTTTTCCCCAGGCAAGTTTCTTTCCCCTGACACGGACGGGTGGATAACCGTATTCATTTAGATATTCAATGTCGGCATCCAGTTGTCTTAATGCATCAACAAGGGATTTAATTGGGCGCTGTTGCAAACGCTCAGATCCGGTCAAAATAAATTCCCCCTCCGTGAAACTAAGTACGGACAACATGAACCTTAATACGGTACCGGCATCCCCTGCATCAATAATTTCTTGTTTTCCAAAATTCAATAAAATGCGTGAAAAAAAGAAAATTCAATTAAAAATATT
>CAZVAY010000054.1:0-11715 GCA_964625265.1 uncultured Sphingobacteriales bacterium
TACCATTGGCATAACAACATCCAGCCAGGGTGCTGTCCACTGGGAGTTAACCAGTTGAAAAATCCGAATATCAAAATGCAACAAAGCTTCCATAATAAAAAAGAGAAATAAAAGTACAAATAAAATATAAACTTATCCAACGTTTTGAACTTTAGATAAGTTTATATTTTTAAAAAGGATACTCCAATGTTAGTATAATTGTTAAAATATTTTTTTACTTTTATCATTCAATATTTAATTCAAAATGACATTAATTTCATCAATATCAGGGATACGGGGAACCATAGGCGGCAGGCCTGGCGAAGGATTAACACCTGTTGACATAATTGGTTTTACTTCAGCATATAGCAAATGGCTGATCGAAAATGGAAATAACAAAGTGGTTGTCGTTGGCAGGGATGCCCGGATATCCGGCTCAATTGTAAACTCGTTGGTCTGTTCTGCTTTCCAGTCCATGGGAATTGATGTCATTGATATCGGTTTGTCGACAACACCTACCGTTGAATTGGCAGTTACTGATTTTAAAGCAGGTGGAGGGGTAATTATCACCGCCAGCCATAACCCCGGGATTTGGAATGCACTCAAATTATTAAACAACAAAGGAGAATTTATTTCCGCATCGGAAGGTCAACAAATACTTGAGTTCGCCAAAATAGAAAATTTTGAATTTGCACATGTTGATCATCTGGGCACTATCAATAAGGAAGAGAACTATTTTGATGAACACATAAAAAAAATTATTGATTTACCACTTGTAGATACTGAATCCATTAAAGCGGCTGATTTTCGCATAGCCGTGGATGGGATCAATTCATCTGGTGCCGTGTTTGTTCCTCAATTATTAAAAGCACTTGGGGTTGAAAAAATACATGCAATCAACAAAGAACCAAATGGCCATTTCGCGCACAATCCTGAACCTTTGCCCAAACATCTGGGTGAACTGTCATCAACTGTTAAGCATTATAAAGCAGACCTTGGGTTTGCTGTTGACCCGGATGTGGACAGGCTTGCCATGGTGATGGAAGATGGTGATTTTTTTGGTGAAGAATACACACTGGTATGCGTAGCAGATTATATACTCCAACATGACAAAGGGAGTACAGTTTCCAATCTTTCTTCTTCAAAAGCCTTAAAAGATATGACGGAAAAACATGAGGGCTCCTACCATCCGGCTGCTGTTGGAGAAGTGAATGTGGTTGAAAAAATGAAAGAAGTAAAAGCTGTGATTGGCGGGGAGGGCAATGGAGGTGTCATATATCCTGCCCTGCACTATGGAAGGGATGCCCTTGTAGGTATTGCACTCATCCTGTCCTACCTGGCAAAAACAGGGAAATCTGTTTCGCAGTTGCGTAATACATATCCCAATTACCATATTGTGAAGCAAAAAATCGAATTAACGGAAGGGACGGACTTACAAGCAATCCTGAATAAACTTCAGGAAAAATATATTAAATATCCACTGGTTACAATTGACGGGGTAAAAATTCATTTCGATGAGGACTGGGTTCATCTGCGTAAATCGAATACAGAACCTATTATCAGGATTTATGCTGAAAGTAAATCAGAGGTAAAAGCTAACAACCTGGCAGAGAAAATCACCGCTGACATAAGAGATTATTTAAAGGGATAATAATATCCTTTTAATTAATGTACCTTGCTCAAAGAACAAATGATGTAAAATGAATGAATTTAAAGATCAATTAGAGAAGTTCAGGGAAAAGATCAGCAAATTCAAAACATATTCTGATGATGGTTGCAAAATTTATATAGGTACACTGAAAGAATTACAATCAGTGTTGGTACTAAATGCCGGGAAAATTGAAAATACAAAAACACTTAAACGTGTTAACAACTGTCTGAAAGAGATAAAAATCGAACTACACGATAGATTTGACCCTTATTTTTTCACAATTAGTGACAGAAAAAAACAGTCTGAATTTACTTACTCAAAAATGATCCTAACCGATTCCTTAAAAAGGATTATTAAAAGTCTTTAGCAGGTAAAAAATGCCCTGACAGACTGTTGCTTCATTATTTAAAATATATCTAACTTTGCACCCCTTTGCGGATGTGGCGGAATTGGTAGACGTGCCAGACTTAGGATCTGGTGCCGCAAGGCGTGGGGGTTCGAGTCCCCCCATCCGCACTTTTAAAATTCAAAAAATAGTGAAGTGGAAATTAAATTAGTTAAAGAAAATGAGGAGAGCCTTGACGCGGTATTGTCAGTAAATATCAAATTGGAAGACATTGAAGAAGAGGCCACAATAAAACTCAAAACGCAGAAACAGAAAGTAAACCTGCCTGGATTTCGTCCGGGGAAAGTACCTTTAGGTATTGCTAAAAAATATCTTTGGGAAGGAATTGTCAAGGAAGAACTTGAAAATCACCTTGAAAAATCAATCAACGAATATTTTAAAGAAAATGATATCGAGTATATCCGGCCATTAATGCCTATACAAGCTGATAAACAGATCAACTTGCTAAATGACAAAGATTTTGGTTTTTCCTATGACATTGGGTTGGTTAATAAGCTTGAAATAGACACAAACAAAATACTTGGTAAGATTACAAGGTATAACATAACAGAAACTGATGGAGATGTTCAGAAAGAAATAGAACTGATGCAGGACGCCTATGGGACAATGGACTATCCTGAAAAAATCTCCGATATGCCCGGATTGACCATCTATTTCGAATTAACCGAGCTTGATGACGATTTGACAAAACTGAATGAAGGTATTTCCAAACTCTTGTCAAAAAAATATTCCGAATTGCCGGAGAAACTGAAAGAATTATTTGACGGGAAAGAAAAGGGTGAATTCAATATTGAAATTGATAAAGTTATTGGAAACAAGGAAGAATTTGTAGCGTTGACGGGAATTGAGAAACTTGAAGCAGAAGATGCCGGAAATAATTTCTCTGTTGAGATAAAATCTATCCATACACATGTTAAGGCTGAGGTGAATGAAGACTTTTATAACAAAGCCACGCAAGGACAGGCTAAAAATAAAGAAGAGTTTGACAAATATGTCAGAGAACTTATTCAATCTGGAAATAAAGGTAAAACAGAGCACCTCCTGACAGATGAGATTTCTGAAGAATTAGTAAAATCAGCAAAAATTGACCTACCTGAAAAATTCATTTCCCGGTTGTTTGAAGAAGAAAAGAAAGAGCAGACCAAGGACATGACTGACGAGGAAAAATTAAAAGAAAAGGAGAAATTTCAGGAATCAATCAAGTTTTCCCTGATCGTCAAGCACTTTGTCGATAAATTTGAGATCAAGACTGATGAAAGGGAAATTGTTGAAGAAGCATACTATTATATCCGGAATTTCTACATGCAATACGGCATCCAAAAAAACGAGGAGGAGATGAAAGAAGAAGTATCTAACTTCTTGAAAAAAGTTGACAATATTTCCTATCTGCAAAATAGAATTGAGAATCGCAAAGTTTTTGATAAATTGATTGCTGAAACAGAATTCAAATCCAAGGATTTAAGCTTGGAAGAATTCAATAAGATTCACGACAAGAAACATAAACATCACGACCATGACTGATTTTAAAAAAGATTTCGACAAATATGCTGTCAAACATTTAGGTATCAACAGCCTTACTCTTGACCAGTACTATAAGGTAAATTCATACATCACCCCAAATATTATTGAGGAGAGGCCCATGAATGTTGCCTCAATGGATGTTTTCTCACGACTCATGATGGACAGGATCATTTTTATGGGTGTACCTATTTATGATGATGTAGCCAATATTATCCAGGCCCAGTTGCTATTCCTGGAATCATCAGATCCTGATAGAGAGATCAAAATTTATATCAACAGCCCAGGTGGTTCGGTTTACGCAGGCCTTGGGATATACGATACAATACAATATATCAAGCCTGACATTGCGACAGTGTGTACGGGTATGGCCGCATCAATGGCTGCTATCCTGCTTGCTGCGGGAAAAAGTGGGAAAAGGTTTGCCTTGCAACATTCCAGGGTAATGATCCATCAACCCATGGGTGGAGTACAGGGCCAGGCTACCGATATCGAAATTACCGCCCGGGAGATTTTGAAGTTAAAAGATGAGCTTTACCGGATCCTTGCCTTACATACAGGACAGGAATTTGAAAAAGTCAGTCATGATTCTGATCGGGATTTCTGGATGAATTCCCTTGAAGCAAAAGATTATGGTATGATTGACGAAGTATTGGCTAAAGTCGATAAAAAATAGTTTATGACTGACCATTGTTCATTTTGCGGAAGAAAAAAAGATGAAGTAAATATCCTTATTAAAGGAAAGGAAGGCTTTATCTGTGATTTTTGCTCCAATGAAGCCAAAACCATTGCAGATTCAGAACTGAATTTGCAGAAAAAAGACACTGTTGACATGAAGCAGGTACCTAAACCTGCTGAAATAAAATCATTTCTCGACACCTACATTATCAGCCAGGATCAGGCGAAAAAAGTTATTTCCGTAGCCGTTTACAATCATTATAAAAGATTATATCATAACCTCTCGGATCAGGATGTTGAGATTGATAAATCAAATGTTTTACTTATCGGGCATACGGGTACCGGCAAAACACTGATAGCTCAAACAATTTCCAAAATGCTTCAGGTGCCATTCTGTATTGCGGATGCAACAGTAATTACGGAAGCTGGTTATGTGGGAGAAGATGTTGAAACTATTCTAACACGACTTCTTGAATCTGCAAACTTTAATGCAACACAGGCTGAGAGGGGAATTGTATATATTGACGAAATTGATAAAATAGCCAGGAAATCTGACAATCCATCCATTACCAGAGATGTATCAGGTGAAGGTGTACAACAAGCATTGCTCAAATTACTGGAAGGACACATAGTTAATGTCCCTCCAAAAGGAGGCAGGAAACATCCCGAGCAGGAATTTATCAAGATCAATACCAGGAATATACTTTTTATTTGTGGTGGCGCATTCAACGGACTTGATAAAATAATCAGTGACCGTATTAATACGAAGAAAATAGGTTTCAGGTCAGTACATGAAAGGTCGGATAAAGAAGATAACCCACTTAAATATGTAACACCACATGATTTACGGAGGTTTGGATTAATCCCCGAACTTATTGGACGGCTCCCTGTCCAATCCTATCTTGATCAACTAGATAAAGAAGCGCTTAAAAAAATTCTGGTCCAACCGAAAAATGCCCTTACCAGGCAATATTCAAAATTGATGGAAATGGAGAATATCCATCTTAATTTCTCAGACAGCGCCATTGATTATATTGCTGAAAAAGCTATTGAGTTGAAAACAGGTGCACGTGGATTGCGTTCATTGTTCGAGCATATCATGCTTGACACCATGTTTGAAGCTCCATCAAAACATAAGTCAGAAAAAACCCTGAATATTAATAGAAATTTTGTTAAGAAAAAATTTGCTGAATTAAAACTGGAGGAGAAATCGAGAGTTGCCTGATATGGTTATTCCTCAGTTTTAGTTGTAGTTTCTACACCAAGTTTTTTCTTTACATAAATGGTAATATCATCCGATTCATCGAAATAAAGCACAATACCACTTGAGGTATCAAGGATGTAGTTGTACCCCTTTTCTTCTGCCACCTCTTTAATAGCAGTTTCTACTTTATCAAGAATGGGGTTCATAAGTTCTTTTTGTTTCGCCAGGGCTGAATTCTCAGCTTCTTCCTGAAAGGCTTTTATCCTGTCCTCTAACTGCATGATCTCTGTTTCCTTATCTTTTCTGACAACATCAGAAGTTGTCGGGTCAAGAGTCTTGTAGGATTCTACTTTTTTGGTGTATTCCTCAACAAGAACATCAATTTGATCCTGTAGCTCAGTTGAAAATGTCTGTAAAGTTGTTGAGGCAGTTTTATAGTCCGGTAATAGCTTAATCAGGTCACTGGTATTAATATGTCCGACTTTAGATTGTGAATAGGAAAAAGAGGTTATAAATAATAGGCCAATAATCCACAGAAATGTTGCTCTTGTTTTCATAGTACTTTATTATTTTAAAGCAAAGATAATCGTAAAATTACTATCAGGACTGTTAGTAAAATAAATTATTCCGACTTATCGGTTTTTTCAATACCAAGTATTTCCAGCACTTCATCACTTCTGTCATATTTTGCATTAACATACAACATGGTTACAGCACCAGCCTTGTCGAAAATAAAGTCAAGACCTTCGTCCTGAGCAAGTTCCTGAATAGCTTCAAAAACTTTATCCTGGATAGGCTTGATCAGCTCTTTTCTTTTCTTAAATAACTCACCATCTTGCCCAAACTTTGCTTTTTTATAGGTGTTTAGTTCATCTTCCAGTTTGAGTATTTCATCTTCTTTATTTTTCCTTATATCTTCCGGCATCAACACTTGTTCAGCCTGATAGGCCTTATAGAGTTTTTCAATGGCACTTGCCTTGGTTTCGATTTCCGCCTTCCATTCAGCGGCTATACTTTCCAATTGTTTTTGAGCTGATCTGTACTCCGGCATTTTTTCCAGAATATAATCGGTATCAACATACGAAAATCGTTGAGCAAATGTAACTGATGAAAGAACGAGGCTAACGAATAAAATTCCTAAAGTTTTTACTGATTTCATTTTCTTTTTTTTTGCTATTCATTTACGCATATAAAATGCCAAAAATCAGAATTGTTGACCTATTGAGATATGAAAATTCGATCCATTTGCAGATGGGATTCCCGGCACATCATCAAATCCATACCCCCAATCAAATCCTAACAACCCAAACATTGGCATAAAAACACGGATCCCCACGCCCAGCGAACGGTAAACCTGGAATGGGTTAAACTCTTTAAAAGTTAACCAACTATTTCCGGCTTCGGCAAAAGCAAGTCCATAGATTGTAGCAGTTGGGTTTAAGGAGACTGGATACCTCAACTCAAATGTATATTTGTTATAAATTGTCCCACCTTTTTCAGTTGGCGATTCAGCCGTAAGTGTATTATTTTCATATCCCCTGAGAGCAATCAGTTCCCTACCATCCAGATGGTATCCGGATAACCCATCACCTCCTACATAGAACCGCTCAAACGGAGTAATTCCAATATCCCTGTTGTACATTCCCAAAAACCCAAATTGCATTTTAGTATTCAAAACCAATTTATCGACAATATTAATAAACCATGAGGCATCCACTTTCCATTTGTGATATTCCATCCATTTATATTTCTCCTGGTCAGTCATAATTGAATAATCCTTATCCGAAAAAAGTGAAAATGGAGGCGTCCATTGTAAACTTACTGAAAACATTGAACCGCTACGCGGGTAAATTGGTTGGTCAATGGAATTTCGTGAAAATATATGGTTGAAGTTAAAGTTGTTCGAATATCCATCAGTAAAAGTAAACTCATACTGGTAATTATCCAACTCATAGCGTTGAAAACTAACAGAGTTATAAAGAGTAAAGTAATCATCAGGAATTTTAAGTCTTTTGCCTAACCCGACTGTTAGACCTGATATCTTTATTTGTTGTCTGCCCTCATTGTCTTTGCTCAACCCATTAGATTGTACCGATGTATAGGCACTCAGTGTCAGAGAATTTGGCCTTTTCCCTCCAAACCAGGGTTCGGTAAACGAAAAGTTAAAGGAGCTGTAATACAAAGCATTTGACTGAAACCGAATACTGAGCCGTTGTCCGTCCCCTGCAGGTAGAGGCCTCCACTCTTTAAATTTAGTTATTTTTCGTGCTGCAAAATTACTAAAAACGAACCCCAGGCTTCCAACGAACTGTCCTGCTCCCCAGCCACCTTGTAATTGTAGCTGATCTGATGGTTTTTCAACAACAACATATTCCAGGTCAACAGTTCCATCATCAGGATTAGGTGTTGGGATTACATTCATCTGTTCAGGGTCAAAATAACCTAATTGGTTTAATTCTCTCTGGCTTCTTAAAATTGCTGAGCGGTTAAACTTTTGCCCCGGTCTTGTCCTGAGTTCCCGAAGGATCACATGATCACTCGTTCGCAAATTCCCTGAAACAGTAACATTGTTTATGGTAGCCTGCGGGCCTTCAAATATTCTAATTTCAAGATCGATAGAATCATTTTCAACCATAACCTCCACAGGTTTAATTGAAAAAAAGAGATAGCCATTGTCCATATACAGGCTTGAAACATCAATACCAGCTGGATTCATTGATATTTTTTTCTCTAAGAACTCCGGGTTATAAATATCTCCTGTTTTGACCCCTAAAATTGCATCAAGTTGTTTATCTGAATATTTTGTATTTCCTGTCCAGATAATATTACGATAGTAGTATTTATTCCCTTCAAATAGGTTAATTGTCAACTTCAGGTATTCCTTATTTACAAATTCCAAAGTATCCGAGATAACTCTTGCATCCCTGAAACCAAGTGAATTATAATAATTGATAACATTGGCTTTATCCTCTTCAAACACATTTTCAATATATTTAGACCCCCTGAAAAATAACCATGGATTATATTCCTTGGTTTTCTTCAATTTCATCCGGATTTTCGACTCTTTTACCTTATCAGCACCATTTATTACAAGCTCTTCAATCTTTATTTTTTTTCCTTTGCCTATGTTAATAAATAGCTTAATGCTGTTGTTATTGAAAATACTGTCAGATTCAGTTTCAATGTTAATTTTAGGGTTATAGTAACCTTTTTCAAAATAATATTCCAGGATCTGGTTCTTGGTATTAATCAATTTTTGATCTGTAACAATTTCACCTTTTACCAGAGATATTTCGTCTTTTAGCTTTTCTGCTTCTGATTTTTTTATCCCTTTCAGTGAATATTTTGACAATCTGGGAAGTGTTTTTACCTGAATTGCCAACCATATTTTATTCTTAACAATTTTTGTTGCAACAATCGAAATATCAGAAAATAATTTTTGCTTCCAAAGATTTTTAATAGCCCTGGTAATATCGTCACCAGGAACATATATTTCATTACCGGGAGCCAGGCCTGAGAACGCAAGAACGATACTTTTATTCAGATTTTCAGCCCCTGAAACATCAACTGCTTCGATCGTAAATTTTCTTGGAACTGCATAATCAATTTCATCCGCAATGTTTTGTGAAAACAATGTTCCTGTCAGTAATAATAAATATAAAACTACAATGAATACTTTCATGTTATTTTAGTTGCTCACTTACTTTTCCAAACCTCCGATCGCGCTGTTGGTACTCAATAATTGCACCATAAAAGTCATCTTTTGAAAATTCGGGCCAATATTTTTTACAAAAATAAAATTCCGAATATGCCAATTCCCAAAGTAGAAAATTACTAATTCTGTATTCACCACTCGTTCTAATAAGCAAATCCGGATCAGGATAAGATGAAGTTGATAAATGGGCTTTTATGCAATTGTCATCAATTTCATAGCTATTTAATTCACCGGCTTTACACTTGTCAGCAATTCTTTTTGTCGCAGATACAAGATCCCATCGTGCGCTGTAACTAAATGCCATAATTAGGTTCAAACCGGTATTATTCTTTGTCAACTCACGGGCCCTGTTGATTTCGGAAAGTATTGATTTCGGAATCAATTGCTCCTCTCCAATCAACATAACTTTTACATTGTTTTTATGAAGATCCTCAAGTTGTTCATTAATAGTAACAACAAGTAGATCAAAAAGTGCATTTATCTCTTCTTTTGGCCTATTCCAGTTTTCCGTACTAAAAGTATACAGTGTCAGGTATTTAAGGTCTATCTCGCTGGCAGCTTCAACAACTACTCTAACGCTTTTGACTCCTTGTCGGTGTCCTTCAACCCTATCTCTTCCATGCTCCCTGGCCCAACGGCCGTTTCCATCCATAATAATCGCCACATGGTCCGGCATCCGGTCTTGTCTTATCCTGGATTTTAATTCCTCCATCCACTTAAAAAATTGAATGGCAAATGTACTAAAATTCGAAACAAATTGATTTTTTAATGCTGTAAGACAAGCTAATTCCTCCTATAATATACCAATCATTCTGATCACTTCGCCCCCTTTGTTTACCCAAAAATCCAATTTTATCAACTGATCGGTCACTTATCTCAGAAGCTATTGCTCCATAACTATTTTGTAGAAGCTCAGCATCATAATAAACGGTACTCACATCGTCCAGGTAATCAGTGTATGTATAGCGAAACCCCAACTGGACTGCAATTGTAGAACTTTTGGATATTTTGAATTTAAGGCCACCTCCAATCGGGATACCGATTTGAATTTTTTTATAAGGAATTTTTTTCTCACCCATTAGTTTTTTCCCTTCAGTATCAAAGGTTGATAACCTTAATGTTTCACCATTGTAATCAGTCCTTGGGTCAAACGTAAACCCGGCAACACCTATAAAAGTATAGGGTGTAAAATCTGAAGGGTTTAAGCCAAGAGTAAAAGGGAAAAAATTAAATTCGACTATATAGGCCAATTCGGTTATTGAGGATGAAAAGTTAAGATTCCTCGTAGCTAAATGAGAATAGTTAATATCACGGCCTGATATAACCCCTTGATTCAGGGAAAGTGACAGGGAAAAGAATTCATTTAGATTTTTTTTTATAAAAAGACCCGATGCAAAATGTGTTTCATTTAGCGCAATGTCTGGCCCAAGATCACCCTGATAATTTGATCCTCCCCCGGAAAATCCTAATTCCCAAACCTGTGCGTGCAAAGCACCAGGAAGGATAATCAGCATAATCCATATTTTTTTAAAAGTATGCATAATTGCCAGGATATACCGGCACTTGTTATTCCTAGTATTTAACGCAACCTAATGGCAATAAAGAATAGGTAACAAAAATTCCCACAAAATAATACCAATCAAGCTTGTCAGGGTTCCCCCGTGAGTCGCCTTCAACCTTTGGTAATGGTTCAGGGTTGACTTCGCCAGTACGATTTGCAAGTTTGACTGCCAAATCTCCCCCACGCCTTCTTAATTCATTTTCATTAACGTATGTGGAGCTCAAATCATCAAGGTAGTCAGTAAAGGTTTTTCTTGCCGACATCTCAATACCAATCGTCATGTTGTATCCAGGTGAATACTTCCATCCAAAACCAATCGGAACTGCAATTTGTGTAAGGGAGTATTTCCTATCCTTATATTGGGGAAGGTTCTGGCCTTCTGTCCCAATGGGCTGGAGGTTTATCCATTCCTCATTGTACAATGCCTGTGGATTGAAGCGGAATATTGATATTCCTGTAAATATGTATGGTGATGATTTATACGAAAATGAATTTACTTCAAAACCTTTCAGGTTTATCTCGGGCTGAATACCAATATCGAGTACTTTTGACCTGAAAGATAAGTTCCGGTCCCACCTGTTATGATATCTTTTTTTGGCAAATGCATCAGTCCCTGATATCATCCCCCTGTATATATTGGTTTTAATTGTCAATATCCTGTTCATGTTGTATCTGGCAATAACACCATATGACAAGTGTGTTTCCCTCATACTTATTAAATATTCAGTAAAATCGCCACTGTAATTTGAAGCCCCAAGGTAAGGGCCTACTTCCCAGTGCTGAGAAAATGCCAAAATAGGAGATACAATAATAAAAACTGCCAACAATTTCTTCACATCATCATAATGTAACCCAGTGGTGGGTTCGTCAAGTAGATATAAAGTTTTTCTTGTTTGTTTATTTGCGAGTTCACGAGATAGCTTAATTCTCTGCGCCTCACCACCAGACAAAGTTTTGGCAGATTGACCTAGCGTCAAATAATCTAGACCAACCTCATTTAAAA
>CAZVAY010000055.1:0-11710 GCA_964625265.1 uncultured Sphingobacteriales bacterium
AATAATGTTGATATGAAAATAAAATCAAGTAATTAACCACCTGATTACTAAATGTTATATAAATCACAAAGAAAATACAATATAGTAAAGTAAATGCACTTCACCTCAACACACATATGACTTATTTGATTAAACAAAATGATAGTGAGTAGTGTTTAAGATGATAAAAATCAGACCATTAATGTTATTTAACATTTTAATTCCAATCCAGAAAATTATTTTATAACTTTGTTAAACGAATAACATTAATTGTTTTTTATAATGATCTAAAGGAATGTTTTATCCTTAAAATGGAATGATAAAATGACAGAAATTAAACCTATTATTTACCTGTTTTTTTCAATCCTGGTTCTATTATTCTCCAATAGCCCTAATCGGTCACAACCCCAATGGGCCTGCCTGATATACAGGAAGGGCCATGGGTTCACTTTTGACATCATGGAGCAGGCTATTCCGTGTTACTTCTCTGGGCAAAAAGCTCAATGGATATACTGCATCCCCGGTTTTAAGGATGACTACAACAATTTCAGATTCGACAAGATAGTACCAGCATTTTTGAGAATCCATTCCCAATCCATAGCGGAATAATACAATAGTGTGAATATGGCCATTATAATAAGAAATACCCCTTTGACTTATAACGGAAACAAAACCCATAGGGTATTTTTGGGCCACGGGTTGAACTGGCCCTTGTTGATTAAAAAACAAAATATCGACAAAGAGGTGGCCTATGATGAAAGAACTATCATTAAATATCTAACAACACAGCATAACCGCTCACCCTAATATTAGTGGAATGTTTTATCAAATTAATTGTGTTTTATCAACTTAAAGAAAATTATAATGAAAAAAATTAATATAATCTTTGTTTTTATTGCTTTGGCAGGAATAATAAGTTTGTCAAATTGTAAGAAAGACGATGAACCACCAGCTTATGACTCAACAAAACTTAATGCAGTGAAAGTCAGCAGTTCACCAGTGGTTGATGGTGTAGTCGATAATCTTTGGTCGGATATCCCTGCATTAACGGTTGCACTGGGAGAGACAAACAACCCGCCAAATGATCCATCTAAAATTGCAAATTGTGATGGTTGCCATGCATTTAACAGTAGTATATCAGTAACTGTTAAGACAGTCTACAGCGGAGACAATATTTACTTTTTAACTGAATGGAATGACCCTACTGCCAGTTTTACACGCGGTAACTCATGGATATGGGATGGTACAGCATGGGACAGAAATGCACATACGGAGCAGTCGGAAGATCGAATGTCTTTTTTCTGGCCGATTGGTGCAATCACAGGGTCACCTTACAGTACAGGTGGTTGTATGACCAAATGCCACATGTATTATCCAACAGACACCGATCCTCATGTGAGTACCCATGCTATTGTTGACGATGCCTGGTTAAAAAGTGGACGAGGTGATATTTGGCATGCTAAAGCAGCCCGTGGTGCAGCATTTACATCAGCCTCCGGTTCAAATCTGACGATAAGCCCCACTACTTTCGAAGTAACAGGAGGTACATTTTCCATGACAGGATATGCTGATGATAAATATGCAGATGTTTGGTTAGATGATACTCAAAATGGAGAAGATGGCGGACGTTATGGCGATGCCGGGACAGGTGCTTATTCACACAATCGTATTGGTGATAAGAGCCGGCCAAAATATATGGAAAAAAGTCCGGTTGATTATGCCGATGCCATGGTGCTTACGCAAGATGAAATTGATGCCGGGGAATGTGTTGGAGATGGCACTACCGGGGTTAGCGATGCCGATGCCGCAACCTATTGGCCCAAATACACAGCGCTGACTGCTGTTGTACCGGAACGTATTCTTCGTCAACCTGATGGAAGCCGTGCCGATCTGTTATTTAGTGCTGTTTGGAACAATGGGAAATGGGTAGCCGAGTTTTCCAGAAAATTAAATACAGGTCATGATGACGATGTCCAGTTCACTGATCTTTCAAAAGAGTACTTGTTCAACATTGCCGAATTTGATAATTCACGCCATGGTTATGAACATAGAACATCTGAATCGTATTACCTGAAATTCTGGGAATAAATTGACCCTATTTCAATAAAGACAGGGATGAATCCTATCCCTGTCTTTTTTCTGAAATACCTCAGATCCTTTTCTCATAGGGAACTTTGCCATTATGCAGGATATTAATCACTAAACCTTCTAATATCCTGAAACTCCCGTCCTGAAGCCATTAAATTTACGCCAAAACCATCCATATGCTGTCTGTGGGTCAGTTGTATTGAGTGTATTTGGCCGACTGTTTAGCAGGGGAATCCTTTACATCAGCTTCTGAATAATCTCATCCACACTGATGCCTTCGGCTTCAGCTTTGTAGTTTTTTACCAGCCTGTGACGCAGCACGGGCAATACCACTTTTTGGATATCTTCGATATCAGGAGCGTATTTGCCATGGAATACAGCCTCGGTTTTGGCACCAATGATCAGGTACTGTGAGGCACGTGGACCTGCTCCCCAGGTAATGTATTGTTTGATATTGTCAGGAGCCCCGGGATTGTCGGGACGGGTTTTGTTCACCAGGTTTACGGCATATTCCAATACCTGGTCGGTAACGGGGATTTTTTCAATCAGTTTCTGGAAAAAGACAATCTCATCTCCGGTCAGGATCTTCTTAACTTCCTTATTGATCCCGGAAGTGGTTTCTTTCACAATGCTGATCTCAGAAGTTGTATCCGGATAAGAAAGCAACAACGAGTACATAAACCTGTCGAGTTGGGCTTCGGGCAGGGGATAGGTTCCTTCCTGTTCAATGGGGTTTTGCGTAGCCAGTACAAAAAATGGTTCTGCCAATGGGTGTAATTCCCCGGCTACGGTCACATGTTTTTCCTGCATGGCTTCCAGCAGGGCCGACTGAGTCTTGGGCGGTGTCCTGTTGATCTCGTCCGCAAGGATTATATTCGCAAATACAGGCCCTTTGACAAAACGAAAATTCTTGTGGTCATCCAGGATCTCTGAGCCTGTAATATCAGAAGGCATCAGGTCGGGCGTAAATTGGATCCTTGAAAATTTCATGTCGAGGGTATCTGCAATGGTTTTGATCAGCAGGGTTTTGGCGAGGCCGGGAACACCGATCAACAGGGCGTGTCCTTTGCTGAACACAGCATTGAGCACTTGTTCAACAATTTCGTCCTGCCCCAGGATCACTTTTTTTATTTCATTAGAAAGTTGCTTGTATTTATCAATAAAATAATCGATGGCTTCAACATCTGAGTTGAAAGTCTTCATGGTCAACGGTAATTTTTGGGTTGTTTGGATAAAATGTCTTCCTTGATGCCCTGGCAATTATTATAAGGAGCTTTTAAGGAAATGGATGTGTTTAATAATGTTTTGTCAATCCACTTATTCAGGATTTTAGTCTGGTTGGCTTGTTCAGCAAATTCTTTAATTTTGGGGTAATCATCCTTCATATTGGCCTGGTGGGGCGGTGTTTTGGATTTTACCATAATGATCCTGTATGCAATTCGGCCATCAGGATAGGTGAGTGGCACCGGGGCCGATATCTGTCCTACTTTCATTGTGTCAACCATGAAAAATAGTTTGGGGTCCATCTGGTCGACAGAAACTTTGGAGGAACCGCTATTCTGGTCGTAAATGACCCCACCACCGTTGCGGGTTACTTCATCTTCGGAATACAGGATAGCAGCATCGGAAAACTTCAGTGTATCATGGATGAGCCTGTCCCGGATATCATTTAGTTTTTTTATTACCTCGGTCGTTGATTCTGAAGTGATCTTTGGTTTGATCAGGATATGTTTACAACGGAATGATTCCCCTTTCCTGTCAACCATTTTAATGATATGGTAACCATATTCGGTATTTATAATAGGCGATATAGAATCTACTTTCAGGCGCAGGGCTGCTGCAGAAAATTCAGCAACAAAATCTGATTTGGGGTGCATACCCAGATCGCCTCCTTTGGTTGCGCTGGCTTTGTCCTGTGAATAAAGAATAGCCATGGTCTCGAATTTGTCACCGCTGATAATTCTTTTTCTCAGGCCTGCCAGCTTTTCTTTGGCCTTTTCTTCTTCTTCTTTGGTGGGTTTTGGCCACATCAGGATATGGGCTACTTCGATTTCTGCATTGTAATACGGCAAGCTGTCCTTAGGGATTTTTTCAAAAAACTCTTTCACTTCCGTTGGGGATATCTTATAAGTACCCACAATCTGGTTCTTCATTCTTTCAATGAGCTTCATTTCCCTGATCGGATCAAACATTTCATCCTTGATCTCGGTAACAGACTTATGATAATAATCTTCCAGGGCTTCCTTGCTTCCAATTTGCTGAATAAAATAGTTCATCCTCTGGCTGATGTCGGCTTCCACTTCTTCATCGCTCACCACAATACTGTCAATGTAGGCCTGGTTCAATAGCAATTTTTGATATATAGTGGTTTTCATGATCTCGCAACGTGCTTCATTAGCCGAGAGCGTATCGGGAAAGTTATAATCCAGCATCATCTTTTCAATATCAGATTTGAGTACTACCTGGTCGCCTACTTTTCCGATTATACCGTCAATAATAACGGTGCTGTCTTGTGCTTTTGCTGTAGCTGACACAAACACGATAGCCACAACTGCCAGTAGAATACTAATTTTTTTCATTGTAAATAGTAACGTAATTTTGTTTAAAGCCTTCTTCAAATATTTTCTCTTCAGCCATTTTAATCAATTCCTGGCTTCGCTGGTAGAGGATAATGCTCCTTATTTTTTCACGGACAAATTCGAAAGGGGAAATTTCATTTTGCCTTTTGACTTCTTTTATCCGCAACAAGTAGTTCCCATTCGAATCGGCAGCTTCCAGTAACATACCCATATAAAAGTTGTTACAGGTTTTACCGGCCCAGGGGGTGTCAGCCAGCAGATCATCCAGCTTATTCCATTGTTGGTCATCAAGGATAAAATTGCGTGCGTTGCCCAGGCAATACTGGTGGAGCATATCGCGGTCGTTCACGTTATCCGATTTGTACCATTGCATTAATTTGGCTAAATCAGGCGCAGAAAGTGGTAGTTCGATGAATATGACCCTGGCAATACATTCCGACAAGAGGAAATTCTTTGCATGAGCATTGTAATAAGCCAATGCTTCTTCATCGGTTACTTCGTTATTGAGCCGTTGTTCAACCAGTTTTTTTTCATACTCATATTTAATCAGGGAATGGTAATAGGCGCTCAGTTCTTTGGATTTATCTTTGGCTGTATCGCTCAGGTTTTTAAGTGCTTTCTCAAATATCAATTGTTGCTTGACCCAGTTGTTTACAAAATTCTCCCTGACCTGTAAGCTGTCCTCAGGGCTCATGCCGGGTAAAAAAAGTTTTTCCAGTTCACTTTCGTACAGGTGATTGTTTTTAACAGAAGCAACAAGAGGGTCTACCGGTGTTTCTTCCTGCTTTCGTGTAAATGGGTTGCAGGCTATAAGGCCGGACAGTAGAAGGAACAGGCAAATATGGGATATTTTACTTTTGATGAATAATTGAATTTAAAACTTCTTCATTCACTTTTACAGGGTATTTTTCTTTGAGTTCTGATATCCATTTTTCTTCAAGAAAGCTCTGGTAATCCGCAATTACTATGCCCCTGATCTCATTGAGTTTCTTAGGTTGTGCAGGGATTCTTTCTTTCAGGTGGACTGTCCGCCAGTTTTCTGTTTTGCCGGGTTCAACGATATAGATACCTGTTTTATCAAAATAAGGATCCAGCAGGGGTTCTTCACCCTTTTCGAATTTACTCATGGTATAACTGACATTCAAGGGGTCTTCACTATTAAGTTTCGCGGCAATCTGATCCGGTGATTTATCATTTTCGAGCATTTCTTTAACTCTTCCGGCTGTACTTTTATCTTTGCATATATATATGACTGCATCTACGCGGTCTTTCCACATGTATTTGTCTTTTTGTTTTTCAAAATATTCTTTTTGCCCGGTGGTATCACTCATAGCTTTCGACCAAACCATTTTGTCAGTAATATCAAACAGCATCATGCCTTCTTTGTATTCATTCACAAGGCTCCTGAATTCAGGGTATTTCTCTTCGAGGTGCCTGTCGGCATAATCAAGGACTGATTTTTTTACAAAGCCTTTGTAGTACTGTTGCAGGGCAAACGGGATGTTCGAATACCTTTCCTTTACCTGCTGTTCTTTAATGTAATTGGCAAAATCCTTATAGGTTAATACTTCCTTGCCCAACTGGCATAGCCGGGTATTCAGGTCTTGTCCTTCAGGGATATCCCATTTTCCAACAAAGACTGTTGAATCGAGTAGTGGCTCAAAGCCATCTAACCATTTGGATTTGCCTTTAAACCTGTATTCGCTTTTTAGTTTGTTTATCAGGTTTTCTTCAGACAACCTGCTCCTGGAATCTTTATTGACTTTCCTTTCAATATCAAATTCTATTTCTTCGTAGGGGGCAAGGCCTGTTATGCTCAGTCTTTTGACGATATGCCAGCCGATCTGTGTTTCGATGGGTTCTGAAAAGTCACCGTCATTTTTCAGGGCAAATGCTTTGGCTTTGAAATCTTCAGGTATGCTGTAGGAAAAATTGGTAAACGGGGGCAACTCGCCACCATTCACTTTCGACCGCTTGTCATCCGAATGTTGCTCCACCATGGCGTCCCATGATGCCCCTTCTTTCAAATCCTTGTAAATGCTTTCAATTTTTTCTTTGGCTTCGGCTTTGGCTGTGCTGTCTGATTCCGGTGGAGTGGAGACATAAATCTGGGCAACCTTTATCTGTCCCTGGTAAGGCCTTTTGTCAGTGACATTTAAAATATGATAGCCGAACTCGGTACGAAAAGGTTTCGAAATTTCTCCGGGATTGGTTTGGTAGGCTACATTCTCAAAGTCATAGATCAGGTGAAATGCACTAAAATAGCCGAGGTCGCCATGGTTGTATTTTACTGATGGATCCTCAGATGTTTCATCGGCAAGTGCTGAAAAATCTTCGCCTTTTGAGGCCCTTTTGTAAATTTCATCAATCTTTGCTTTGGCCTTTTCTACTTCGGAGGGCAGCGCATCTTTGGCTACACGTATTAGAATATGGCTGGCCCGAATTTCCCACTTCATCCGCTCATAAGCTTCTTTTTTTAGTGTTTCTATGGTCGATTTATCAGTCATATAGGGTTTGGTAAGTTGGTCGCGGTAGCCTTTAAATTCGTTGATAAATGACTGAGTAGTGTCAATACCCCTGGATTTGGCCTCCATGACCTTCAACTTAAATTTAATAAACAGGTCAAGGTATTCTTTGATGCTTTCCGGAGAATTAAAGTTACTGTCGTGCTTGTTATTTTTTTCATAAATATACTGGAACTCGCTCAGTAACACCGATTCATCGCCAATCGTAAAAAGGACCGATTCAGACTTTTGGGCCTGAATTTTAGGGGTGAACAATAGGCTGAAAAAAACTAATCCTGTAATGCCAAAAAAGTATTTCATTATTCTGCTGATTTTTGACGCAAAGATATTCAAATTTATGTTTTACAGCTAATGGACGAACAGCTTTGATTTACGTTAAAAAATGTTAACATAAAAAGATTAACCGGCTTTTTCTAAGAAGGTTTTCTCCATGAACAGGCAATAATTTTTTTGCGGATATGTTAATAATTAAATTTTTAAATTTATTATTTCGATATGAAAAACTTCTTTATCCTCTGCATGTTCTGCCTGCTGTTGGGTACACATTCACCAGACGTACCTGAGTTCACTCTTGCTGAAGCGGCAGATAAAGGTTTGGTGACCTATAACATAGCTGTCAACCCGGAAAGTACACATTACCTGGATCCGTTTATTATTCATATCAGGAATACCTCGGACCAGGAGTTGAAAATAAAAGTTCCGAATGGGTTGACATTGCTGGCACCCGATTCGGCATATCAGGATTTTATTATTACAAAGGAGGCTTTACTTGCCCTTGCACCTCAGGCTAAAAAATCATCCATGCTCTTTGCTATGTGTACGGAAAGAAGTGACAGGGCTCCGACAGAGGAATTGGTTTACAAGGCAGGAGCTACAGCCGGGGAAAACCTAAAGGTGTTATCAGAATATATCGAATCGCACGAACTATATAGTACACTGGGACAGAATGCAATGTGGGCAATGGCCGGTAGTACCGGACTCGAAGAAATTGTTGGTTTTGACACCGTAAATGCAGCTAAACTGGTCAGATTGGTTGCCAACCGGCTGGGGATTGAAGACTTGCCCGGAATACCTGCTGTAGATGATTTTATGCACAATTATTATTGTAGTCATTTCAAAGTCTGGATGGGCGGTGAATTTAAATACAAGCTCAGCAAACAGCGTTCAATATCCATTGCCATGTTCGACAAAAACAATATAGTTGTCAGGGAACTTTACAACAACCCTGCTGTACCAGCTGGAGTTCATACATTTAATTATGAATTTGATGCTTCGTGTTTTACGGATGATTATTACTACATCCGTATGATTGAGGATAACAGGATAGTGCTGGAAGGGAAAATTGATATTCCCAAAAAAAACGATACCGGCCGTTAATCCGATGAATTAAGTGACCCTGATCCTGAAATATGACTCTTGATCTTTGGGCTTCCTAAATAATAAACATCCCCGCTTCCGGCAATTTTTACAGACAGTTTATCGGAAGAATTAATGTATGCGTTTCCTGAACCACTGATATTTACTGTGCTTTCAAGTACCTTGAAATTGAACGCACGAAAATTACCGGAACCTGAAACTTTAGTGCTGCATTCGTTGGCTTTTCCCTTTAGGTTGATATTCCCTGATCCATTCACTCTTACGGATACTGCATTGGCCTGTATAAAAAGCTTGATAGTCCCCGAACCGTTGACCAGGATCTCAAGGTTGTTTGATTTGATCTTATTTTTGGAAATGATTCTGCCAGAACCATTAAGGTTAACCATTTCCAATGATTTTACACTGACATAATAATTCAGTTTTTCCGCATGGTTGATGCAGTGGCTGTTGTCAATCAATAGTTTGCCATGTTTAACACTCGTTTCGACCACATCCTGCAGGTTGTCATCAGTTTCTACCACGAGGCTTTCTTCTTCCCCAAAAGTGATAAAAAGATTTCCCTGTCCGTTTAAATAAATGGCATCGAACTCACTGACATCCCTTTCGTCACGGACAACATGACCTGATCCGGAGATGCAATCATCACAGGAGTTTAATAAAACAAAAATGCACAGGCTGGCAATTGCGGCTACAGATGTTTTCATCCAGGTTTTTTTCATTTTTATATTTTCACTATTACTGTATTAATAAACTCATTTGATGGTGATAAGCCTGGGCTGCTTCCCTGATATTTTGAGGATAGTCCAGATTATTTTGTGGAAATAATATGCCCCTTGAGACATTCACCAGGATGCCGGTATCGTCATTTGCGGCATTTTTTGTGAGCTGGCCAAGGTCGCCACCCTGCGCACCAACACCAGGGACCAATAGAAAGTGACGGGGAATAATTTTCCTGATATCCAGAAAAGCATCCGGATGAGTGGCGCCCACCACAAACATGATATTTTCCTCCGAGCCCCAGCGGCTGCATGTTTTCAATACACGTTCAAAAAGCCTTTCATTCTTGTCCTGAATCGAAAGTTGCTGAAAATCGTCCGATCCTTTGTTGGAGGTTAATGCAAGGATAATCACCCATTTGTTTTCAAAATCCAGAAAGGGTGAAACAGAATCTTCGCCCATGTATGGTGAAACTGTAACTGCGTCAAAATTCATGTGCCCAAAAAACGTTTTCGCATATTGCCTTGAAGTGTTACCAATGTCTCCTCTTTTGGCATCAGCGATTTTAAAATGTGTATCCGGTATGGCCGCTACTGTTTTTTCCAGGCACGCCCATCCGGCAAGGCCACGGGATTCGTAAAAAGCTGTATTTATTTTGTAGGCAACGCAATGATCGGAAGTTGCTTCAATCACCCTTTTATTAAATTCAAATACGGGATCAGGAAAACGCTGCAATTCTTCCGGTATTTTATTGATGTCGCTGTCGAGCCCGACACAGAGGTAACTTTTCTTTCTGTTGATTTGTTCAATAAGATTCGTTCGGTTCATTTTTTAAGGATAATAATTTATTGGTGGTGTTTCGATGGTATTGCTTTTATGCAATGCCCTGTCGTAAATGTAAATTTTAAACTTGACCGGGAGGTGGGCGGCAAGAATGTCGTTGAGTGAGAGTTCAATGGTCCCTTTGATCGATTTGTTGTTGGTAGTGGGCGTTATTTCACGGGGAAGCCTGTATTCGTAGCTTATGGTGTCATCAGAAAATGGGTTGGGCGTTACTTTGGTAAACTGGCTGTCAACAAATTCGAAGTAATCAATATACATATTAAAATAATACTTACTTCCTGAATTAAAAGGCTCAAAGGTGTCCGCCTGCGCCAGCCCGATATCGCCATCCCCATCGGTGAACTCCATGACCAATACCAGGGCAGTATCTTGATTGAACTGGTCAGAAAAAACTTTATATTCCAAAAAAGTCAGATGAGGTTCAACCGGATATTCGACAGTTTCGTTGCAGGAGGCAAGTAAAATTGCAGTTAATGCAACAACAATTGGCAATACCTTAGTAATTTTGAACTTCATGACAATTCTATGGGCTTTGTAAAAGCGTTTAAAAATAAAATATTTTCGGAGAAGATTCATGACTTTGATGGAGCATGTTTGGAATTGTTCAGGTTTCAGGCTGAGCATAACAAAATATACGCCCGCTATATTCAAAGTTTATGCCTCGATCCGGCTGTTATTTCTGAAGTCCGGCAAATTCCATTTCTGCCTGTTGAGTTGTTTAAAACCCAAAAAATTCTTTGTGAAGGGTTTTCGGTAGAGCTTATCTTTGAAAGCAGCAGTACGGGGAACAATATTCCTTCCAGGCATTTTATTTCTCACCCGGATTTTTACGAGGAAAGTTTTACCCGGTCATTTGAGATGTTCTTTGGTTCTCCAAAAGAATACACAATCCTGGCCCTGCTGCCATCTTACCTGGAACGAAACAATGCTTCACTGGTCTACATGGTTGATCGCCTGATGAAACTATCGGGGCATGATAACAATGGGTTCTATCTGAATGATTATAAAAATCTAAACACAGCCATCAGGGAGGTGAAAAGTAGGGGGGGGAAAGTATTACTTTTTGCCGTGACCTTTGCTTTGCTCGAATTTATGGCCAGTGAAAACCCGGATTTAAGTGATGTCATCCTGGTGGAAACAGGCGGGATGAAGGGGAGGGGAAGAGAGCTACCACGAGAGGAATTGTATGAAATACTTGGTGAAAAAGCAGGTGCTGACCGGATTTGTTCGGAATACGGCATGACTGAGCTACAGTCGCAAGCCTGGTCAAAAAGCAAGGGGAAATTCCTTCCTCCACCCTGGATGAAAGTACTGGTGCGGGATATTTACGACCCTCTGACTTTATTGGATCGTGGTAAGAAAGGCTGCCTGAATATTATCGATCTGGCTAATATTACTTCCTGTGCATTCATTGGCACCCAGGACATAGGGAGTGTTTCTCCTGACGGCTCTTTTGAAGTTATTGGCAGGGTTGACCATTCCGAAATCCGCGGATGCAATTTGCTGGCGCTATAACGCTTAATAATTGAGTCCGGGTAGTAATCAGGCTGCGAATAAAATTCAAAACCCATTCCAGCGTCTCGTTATCGTGTTGCCAATACC
>CAZVAY010000056.1:0-11551 GCA_964625265.1 uncultured Sphingobacteriales bacterium
AGGGCCTTCTTCTGCCTATTCCGAAAGATTTATCCGAAACGCGCAACACGGGAGGTGCCTGGTAGCGTTTGTGTTCATTGATATTGACAAGAGTAATGATCCTTTTAACCAACTTTTTATCAAAACCGGCATCAACGATCTCTTTCAACCCCTTTCTTTCCTCAATATAAAGTTTCAGAATATTATCCAAAACAGAATATTCAGGAAGGGAATCAGAATCTTGCTGTCCGGGTTTAAGCTCTGCTGAAGGTGGTTTAAGAATGGTGTTTACAGGAATTATTTCTTCATTTTTGTTAATATAGCGTGCCAGTTCAAAAACCTGTGTTTTATAAACATCACCTAAAACTGAGATTCCACCGCACATATCCCCGTAAAGGGTGCCATAGCCCACTGCCAGTTCACTTTTGTTGGATGTATTAATTAATATGTGTCCGAACTTATTGGAGAAGGCCATGAGTAAAACGGCACGAGTCCGTGATTGAATATTTTCTTCGGCAATGTTAAATTCCAATCCCTCAAACCAGGGTTTTAGTTCCCGGTTGAAGTTCTTGTAGATTTCTGTTATTGTAATGGTTTTGTGGTCGATTCCAAGATTATTAGCCAGTTCCCGGGCATCGGTCAGCGAATGTTCAGAAGAATACATGGAAGGTAGCAGCAGGGCAGTGACATTCTCTTTACCCAGGGCTCTTTCAAGGAGTACACAAGTTACGGCAGAATCAATTCCTCCGGACAATCCAAGAATGGCTTTTTTGAACCCCAGTTTTTTAAAATAATCCCGGATGCCCATTACCAATGCGTCATGTATTAGTTGAATATCACTTACCGGTTGCAGGTTAATTCCTTTTGATTTTTTAATAAGTTCATTAAAATCAACATACTTGATGGTTTCCTCAAAAAGAGGGAGTTGTAAGACCGGGTTCCCGAATCTATTGTAAGCAGTTGAAGCCCCATCATAAAGTATTTCCGTCTGCGCACCCACATGATTGACATAAATTAGTGGTAGGTTATATTGAAGAACATTTTGTTTTAATACTGCCTGCCGGTGCTTATCATGGGTTACTGAAAACGGGGATGCGGCAATATTGATCATCAGGTCGGGATCCTGTTTTGCCAACTCGTCCATAGGCGTATGGCCATAAAAAGGAGTATAAATATTCCAGATATCTTCGCAAATAGTTAGTGCTATTTTCAGCCCTTTATAATTGATGATCAGGAAACTGTCATTGGGCTCAAAATACCTGTACTCATCAAATATATCATAGGTAGGCAAAAGGCTTTTGTGCACCACCTGCCGGATTTTTTTATCGCTAATAAAACAGGCCGAATTAAATAAACTTTTTCCTTTGGTGTTTGGATTACGGTAAGGAGTACCAACAATGGCAGCTATTCCCTCACAAACTTTTGAAATTTTGTTTAAAGCCTTTTCACATTGATTAATAAAATGAGAGAATTCCAAAAAATCACGGGGGGGATAAGCTGTAATAGCCAGCTCGGGAAATACGATTAAATCCGTCTGTTTTGATTTCGCCTCCTCAATGGCATCGATGATTTTACTGGTATTATCATCGAACGCACCTATCTGGAAGTTTTGTTGAGCGAGTGCAATTTTCAAAACTGTAAGATTTAAAACAAAACACCAAAATCGAGTGAGAAAAACCCGGTTTTTACATTGAATTCGTCTTCTTTGTTGATCTTGGCAAATCCATTATGAAAGGTTATTCCGGCCAATGCTGCTGTTGTTCCTCCAATAATGTAATGAATGCCTCCTCCAATAGTCAGGTAAAAATTAAAAAACCGGACATTCTCCAGAGAAAGGTTATCGACTTCATTATTGATCATAATATGTGGTGACAGCCCAAATTTGCCATAATATACAAAATTCCCTATTTCGTTGGTTTTCATTTTCAGAAGTAAGGGGATCTGTATATATTGCATATTCCATTTGTTGAACTGGAATGTATCTGATTGCATGGGGGTTGTTTTGCCACCAAAAATATTATGGAATATACCTGTGCTGAATGCATAATTGTCGGTAAACAGGTAGTCTCCCATAAGGCCGTAACTGAACCCCATCCTGGCACCATCTGACTGGATGTAATTGGTCCCTGAATTGTTTTCGAGGTTAAACCATCCAATCTGGGGGTTGAACCTTAAACCCATTTGAAGCTTTTGGGAATGACCATGAATTGAAAGAATAAGCAGAATAAACAACATTAACTGCCGGGTCTTCATTATATTTAATATTTTTGTCATAGTCAAAATAAATTGATGTAATGATTTTATTGATACAAAGATATATCAAATTCGTCTTACTCCTGATTTTAACGATACTCTTTTTTTCATGTCATCATAAAAATAAATACGTAATTAACGTGCGTAGTGTCGGGTTGGATTTAAAAATTCAACGATTTGATCAGGGATTGGCATCCCTCAGAGAGGTAGATTTTAAATCGGATTTACAAAGTCTGGAAGCTGATTTCCCGGATATGTACCGGATTTTTGTTGAACAGATTACCAAAGCCGGAAATACGGATGATTCCTTGTTTATCCCAAGGTTGAAGAAATTTATTTTCGATCGTTACACGCAGGAACTCTATTCGGATGTTCAAAAAACTTATTCGGATGTAGATGGTATTGAAAAGGAGTTGGAATATGCTTTCAGGCATTTTAAGTACTATTTTCCTCATGATACCATTCCTCAAGTCTACACGCTGATCTCCAATTTTGGGTTTGGTACCGGATTTATAGACAACAAACTGATTCTTTCACTTGATATGTTCCTTGGCACTCATTACATTTACTATCCAAGCCTGTTTCCCTCTTATATGGTAAATTTCCTTAAGGAAGATTATATTACATCTGAGGCATTAAAAGCTTTTTATGAAGGGAAGTTTCCTGATGAAAAGTATGGGGGTGAAGACCTTCTTTCAAGGATGATCTATGCCGGCAAGGAACTTTTCTTTCTCGACCTGATGATCCCTGAAACTGAAGACAGTATTAAAATACGCTATACGAAAAAAGAACAGGCCTGGTGTAAAAAATTTGAAGGTGAAATCTGGAATCAGCTGGTAAAAAACAAAGTACTATTTGAAACTTCCCTACAAAAAACAGACAGATATATGACCGAAGGGCCATTTACCAATGCGTACGGAATTCCGCAGGAATGCCCGGCAAGAATTGGAGCCTGGCTGGGTTGGCAGATTGTCAGGAGCTATGTGGAAGAAACGAAACCGGGTGATCTGACTGAAGTATTTTATGAAAAAAATTCCAGGAAAATCCTGGAATTAAGTAAGTATAAACCAAAAATTTAAGTATTATGCAGAATCCTAAATTAGTCCGAATAGTTGTAATTGTCATTGCAGCTATCGTTGTATTGCTGATTTTCTCCAATTCAATATTTTATACCATTGACCCGGGAGAAAAAGCTGTTGTTTTTAAACGCTTTGGTGGTGGCCTTGAAAAAGATGATATTAAAGCACAGGGTTTCCATGTTATTGCCCCATGGAACAAGATGATCATCTATGATGTCAGGCAGCAGGAAGCCAGTGAAACCATGGATGTCCTTTCTTCAAATGGTTTGAATATCAGCCTTGATATGACACTCTGGTATAACCCGTCACCGGCAAAAATTGGCTATTTACATGATTTTATCGGTAAAGAATATGTAAACCGGATTGTTATACCCGGAATCAGGTCAGCAACACGAAATGTTATTGGCAGGTATACCCCTGAGGAGATTTATTCAACCAAGAGGGATAAAATTGAGATTGAGATTCAGGAGGAAACAAGGAAGAAACTGGAGCCCATATTCGTGAATGTCAATGATGTGCTGATCAGGAGTGTGAAGCTTCCAACAAAAATCCAGGCAGCCATTGAGACAAAACTTGAACAGGAACAAAGCTCACTGGAATATGAATTCAAACTACAGGTAGCTAAAAAAGAAGCTGATAGAAAAAAGATTGAGGCAGAGGGTATTAAAAAATACCAGATGATTGTTACCGAAAGCCTTACAGACAGGCTGCTTACATGGCAGGGTATAGAGGCCACCAAAGACCTGGCTGAATCTCAGAATACGAAAATAATCATTATCGGTAGTGGTAAAAACGGACTTCCTGTTATCCTGAATACGGGTAAATAGTAAGGTTCAATGATACAAGATTGGGGTTGGAAGTAACTAACCCCTTTTTGTTTTGTTGTTATTTCAAAACCACCAAAACCACCATTTTTGGATAGACAAATCCTATATGCAGAAATTTATACCTTTCTACTGGAGGTGTAATCAAGAAATAAAAGGAGAGAGCTTAATCTTTGGAAATGGTTTTTGTAATAACGCCCCCATTACTGGCGCGGTAAAGGATAATGTACATCCCACTCTGAAGTTTTGTAAACGAAATCATCATAGAATTACTGTTATCCACTTTTTTCTTTAGCATGCGCCTGCCAAGAATATTGTACACTTCAACTTCATGTGTTCCTTTTTTCGAGAAATTTATTGTTAGGTAATCCCTGACCGGGCTAGGATACATCCTGAAGTCTATATTGCTTTTTGATGAAACAGAAGCCGGAAAAGCGTCTGCAAAATAGGTTATATCAATGCCATCGTTATAATTCCCGTTTTTATCGAACATGTGAATAACCACTTTACCGGCACCCTTTGAATTGTTGGGTTTAAAATGAGCTTCCATACTTACAGAATCACCGGCATTGATATCAAAATAGGCTGTAGTCGTGTTGCTGCCATAGCATTGATTGATGTCACAAATTTCTGTTGACCAGTCGGCAGGCAAAAAATCTTTTTTCTCCCAGCCCATCGTCATTTTTGATGTGGAATTGTTGTATACCGTAATGTGAGCTACAATTTCAAAATCACTTGCTGATCCGGAGATGTAAACGCTATCTGTATTTGATGTGATATCCTTTTGGGCAAAGCCAAAAGAAGAGAGTAATAGAAAAGAAAATAAAAGATAGATGAACTTGTAGCGTTTATTCATTCGATTGAGTTAGTTTACAAATATATTCACTGAAGTTGGACAAGGCAAAATTATTTTTTCAAAAATAGGAAAATTATTTTGCAAAAATAATTCCAATGAAATATTGAATTGTGAATATCTGATAATGTGGATGAAAGTCATTTAGTTAGCCGAATAAATTTATGTGAATATTCCCTCAAAGACAAAATGTATTTATTTCAGGGACAAGTTAAAAAATAGTTGGAATATGTTTAATTATAAAATGCCCGCCCGGAGCAGGAAATCCGGGTCGGGCAATTGTGATGTAGAGTTGTACCTGAAACTATTTTAAACCCAAATGCTAGGTAAAAATAATTTGAGTACCGTCACCTGCGGCCAGTTCATACATTTCACCCACAGTGATAATGTCCTTCACCGACTCATGGAAGTCTTCTTTTTTCAACTTGAACATATCAGCAGCCAGTTTACAGGCATAGATCTCACCACCACCTGCTGTGATCATTTCAATGAATTCATCCACTGTAGGTATGTCCAGTTTTTCCATTTGGCTTTTCATCATGGCTGATACCCCTGCTTCAACACCGGGTAACATGCCCAGGATTGTTGGGAAAGGGAGTCCGCCCGGCATACGCATAGCAGGGTTTCCGACTGTTGCAGTGTGAAGCTTATTCATCTGCTTTTTTGTAATGGCATCGAGACCGAAAAAGGTAAAGAAAAGTTTGGTTTCAATTCCTTCCATTACAGCTCCGTTACCCATAACCAAAGTAGCATAAACATCCTCAATTGAACCTTTTGCACAAATAATGAGGACTTTTTTCAAAGGTTTATTCTCTGACATTGTTTTGAAATTTATTGATTGACAAAAATTAAACGCAACTTGATGGTTTAGACAATCCGGCCACTTTTGTGGCTTTTTTTAGCGGGGCACCTGGGAAAAGTTGGTAGAATCCCTTGATGTCTACAATGCCGGATTTACCCACCGCACGGATTGTGAGGGTTTGTCCGTTCATGATCTTATCCCTGAGGAAATTGATCAACTCAAAATGCGTGTCAGTCAGTTCCAGACTTTCTTCTTTTGCAATTTCAACTGCAACGTCTTTATCCCAGTCCGCGGGATTGACCAAATAACCATCATCGGTTACTTCGATCGTTTTACCTGCAATATTCTTCTGTGCCATATTCTTATTATTTAATTGATTACGAAAAATTTATTTATTATTAGTTTCTTCTGACAGACTCTTCAAAAATGTGATCATAAATCCCAGGCCCTTGCGCATTTCAGGACTATTCATTTCACGCATAGCTTTCCACAGTGACACGGGTTCTACTTGATTAATATCAAGATGTTTGTAGATGTTCACTGCATTATTGATCGCTGCAAGCATATCAGGTTGGGTCAGGTTCTTCACCGTATTGACAATTGTCACAACATTGTCGGCAAGGGATTTAACATCTTCATGGGAAAAGTTGGTGATAATGTTATCAATAACACCAATACCTTCTTTGGCAAAGTCAATATAGCCTTTAGCCTCCAACTCCTCTACTTTATGAATGGTGTTGATGGCAAAGTCGCGGGTTATTGGCTTGATATCCTTGAGCAAGTCATTCATGCTTTCAAGCATTTCAAGCGTATTGTTGATGTTTTGAAGGTTTTTCAACATTCTGAATATCATGTTCTTTACAAGTCCGGGATCGATGATAATATTTTCGTGATCCAAATCCTCAACCGTAGACTTAAACAAGTCCCTGCCAATGATGTTAACATCCTCGACCAGGTCTGATATTTCCTCGTTTTTCAACCGTTGTTGTTCCACATATTGAAGAACCAGGTCAAGTTTCTGGTTAACTTCGTTTATCTGGGTTTGTAATTCTTTTTCAGCCATAGCATCCGTTGTTTAGCAGGGTTATTAAAGTTGTTTTCCGGCCATCATCATTTCTGCTGGTATAGGCATGTCTTTACCCTTAAGCAGGATATGCCAGTACATCCAACGAAAGATCATCTTACCATAGTGGTTCATTCGTGTAACCTTCAGCAAACCGAATGGCCCTACACCCGGTAGTGGAAATGTCCCCGGTAGCGGTTCGGTGTCGTAGTTAAAATCTATCAGGGTGCCTTTACCATGCCCTGTTACAATGTAACAGTTGGCATGCCCGTCAAATTTGGCTGTAAAAGGTCTGCCTTCAATAGAACACATCAGGTTTTCAGTCAGTATCTCGGAAGCAAAGTGGGCTACAGAACCTGCTTTGGATGTCGGAATGTTGCTGGCGTCTCCAATAACGAAAATATTTTCAAACTTTTCTGACTGCAAAGTTTCCTTGTTAGTTGGTACATAATTCATCTCATCACCCAGGCCACTTCGCTCGATGACCTCATCACCAAAGTTAGGTGGAATAGAGACCAGGGTATCAAATTCGACCTCTGCCCCGGCATAGTCAATAATTTTCTTTTCATCGTTGTTGACTTCCATAATGTTGAAGTCGGGGACAATATTGATGTTCTTTTCTTTTAAAATCTCACTTAACATTTGTGTTGCACGTGGCTTGGTGAATGCTCCGGGCAATGGTGTTACCAGGGTGATATCCACTTTGTCGCGGATTCCTCGTTCTGTAAAAAATGCATCGGCCAGGAAAACAAATTCCAGGGGTGCAACAGGACATTTGTAAGGTAGCTCCGATATGTTTACCACCAGTTTGCCTCCTTTCCAGCTTTTAAAATGTTCAGCCAGTGCACAGGCACCATCGATGGTGTAAAAATCGAATATATCTTTTCTCCAGAGTTCATCTGTAAGTCCTGGCACTTCTTCAGGCCTGGTCTTAGTACCGGTAGCTATGATCAGATAGTCATAATTCAGAACCTTGTTGCCTTCTTTAAGGATTACTTTTTTCTCTTCGGCTTTAATGATCTCTATTTCGGAATAGATTACATTAACACCCAGTGGAAAGAAATCACCTTTTTGCTTAATTACATCTTCTTTTTTGTAATGGCCAAAAGGGATAAATAAAAAACCGGGTTGGTAGTAATGAGTTTTGAACTGATCTACAATGGTAATTTCCCATTCTTCAGCTTTTAATTCATTTCTCATCTTGTTGGTCATGATGGTTCCGGCTGTTCCTGCACCTAATATTAACAAATGTTTCATTATTTAAATATTTAATTTTATTGTAATAACTTATTGATAGTTAAAAATTTAAACTGTTAATTCGAAAACAAAAGTAGAGGCATGAAATTAAATATAAAAATTTTTAGATATGATAATTATCATATTGTGTTAGAAAAATAACAGGAATGGCTCAGATTTTATGTTGTGTAATAGACTCTTTTTTAATATTTTTGAACAGAATTGATTATGGATAAAACTGTTAAAAAAATTGATCAGCAGGAAGAGCATATAAGATGTGATTGCAAAAGCTGTGAATTGCAAAACCTGGTATTCGAGCATTTGCTCGAAAATGAACTTGATGCAATATGTATCCGCAAGGAAACTGTTGTATTCAAAAAAGGCGAAACTGTTTGCCGAATGGGTGATGAAATCAAATTTTTCCACTACCTGAAAACGGGTTTGGTAAAATTTTATAAAACTAATGGTGTTGGCAAAGACCAGATCATCCGGATAGCCAAACCTTTTGATTTCATCAGCCTGATAACAGTTTTTTCCGCGAAGGAATACCAGTATTCGGTTACAGCTATTGAAGATTCTGAGGTGTGCATGGTACCTTTATGGGCTATCAGGGAAATTATTGAGAGAAATGGGAAATTTGCCCTTGGCATCATCCAAAAAATGACACAGGTGTCGGATAGTATTATCACGGCCAATACCGATATAAATTCCAAAAACCTGCGGGGCCGCATTGCTTATATCTTACTTTACTTTGCTGAGGATATTTATAAAACAGATCAATATGACCTCCCGGTTTCAAGGCGCGAAATCGGTGAATTGATTGAAATGAGTACCGAAAATGTCATTCGTATGTTGTCTGAATTCCGTAAAGACAAGCTAATTGCGATAGACGGAAAAAATATTAAGATTTTGAATAAGGTGTTTCTGAAAAAGCTCTGCAGCTTTGGATGACATCTCCCTGTGACATGCTGCCGGTTTTATGTTATTTGCTTAAAAATACAATAGGCAAAATAAAAAGAGATAGGGCTCTGTTAATTTTCTTCCAGGCTTTTTATTAAGTCTACAATCTTCTCACTGTGCCAGCGGGCGCTTCCGGTTTTGGAAAGCACTATTTCACCCCGGGGTGAAATAATATATGTTGTTGGAATAGAAGGGGAGGAGATGATGTAGGGTGCCGGTTCAAGGTTCCTGTAAACAGGTAGGGTATAGCCCGCTTTAGCCAAAAATGCATCGACAACACTTTTATCTTCATGGGTGATCAGGATGAAAACTACCCGGTCGTTGTCTTTGAATCGGTTATATAACTTTTGTATCGATGGCATCTCGGCAATGCAGGGGGGACACCATGTAGCCCAGAAATTCAGAAATATGACTTTGCCTTTAAAATCCTTCAGGCGTACATTTTCTTCCTTGTTATTAATAAGTTTCCAGTTGAAATCCTGCCGTTGCAAAATCTGCCTGTTTCCTGAATTTTCAACCCGGGGGGTAAAAAGGCTTACTTTTTTTATTCCAACCAGTACAAATTGCCTGCTTGGAGGAAAAAGTAATGAAAGTACCAACAGGCCAAACAGGATATCGGAAGCGATGCTCCATCTGGATTTTTTAGCATAGTATTGCCTGATTCTCTTTATCATTTGCTATTTGTTTGATACAAAAATATTATTAATTTCGTACTGTGTTTAAAATTATCGGATTTATAAATTGTTAGAAGTGATTAAACTCTTAGAAAGATTGGATGTCAAAGAAGCAGTTTTGACAACAATTTATTTCTAACACCTAAAATTAAACGTTATGAAAACAATCAGATTTTTTTCATTTGCCCTGCTGCCGGCTCTTATATTGATGTTGTCTTCCTGTTCAAAGGATGATAATGAAATATCCCAAAGTCCTCAGCAAGTAGACAAGACGGCTCTGAATATTACTGATAACCCGGCTGCACTTGACGAACTTATAGAGCCCATATTAACTGACCCGGGACTTGAGCAGGAACTCGCCATCGTGAATGATGGCTTGCCGGACCAACTTGATGAAGAATTTTCAGGGGAATTCCAGTGTATCGGAAGAAAAAAAATCAGAACAGGCAGGCTGTTCGATACGCTGGACCTGACATCTGAGCAGAAAACCAAAATGATATGGGCCATGAGGCAGCACCATAAGTGCGTGTATCTTTTACAGAAAAAAATGCGTAAGTTGAATAAGGAAATTATCCTGAAATCAAATGCTAAAAGGGATGCATTGCTGAAGAAATATAAAAATGGTGATATCACCCTCAATGAATTGAAAGCATCTCTTGCTAAACTGAAATTCGAAACACAAAAGTTGATGAAGAATAACCCTGTGAGGAAAAAAATTATTGAAGCCCTGAAAAAATGCCACAAAGAATATATGGAAAATGTCAGGTTAATCCTGACCAAAGACCAGTGGAATTTATGGATTAAATTTCATAAACAGTTTTATAAACACAAGGGCGGTAAAAACGATAAATAAGCAATAAATGCCAATTGTACAAAGCCACCTTTTTCAGGTGGCTTTTTTAATATTCTTTCGGTTATAAACCTTAACCTGAAAAATTCAGGAATTTTTCAGACAAAATATTTTGATAGAAAATAGGATTATATAATATAGTTCATCAATGGGGTGTTTTGATTCTTAATGTCAAGTTTAACCTCCTGTGAGCCTGATAGGTCGATAGGAGTCATCAGGCCTGACGAATAATTGAAATTTAACTATTTCATCAACCCTTTAGGGGATTAATTCATATTTATAAATTAATCAGGTTAATTTTGCCGGTATTGTAATAACTTTTTAAACAATATAATTATGAAAAATATCAGGTACTTTTCGCTACTGGCAATAATGGTATTACTATCTGCCGGTGCATGTAAAAACAAACAAACAGAAGTGAGTATGGAAGATCAATTCAGGCAATTTGTCACTGACCTTGAAGCCCGTGTTCAACCACTGTCCACACAATCGAATAAAGCCTATTTTACGGCTGCAGTCAGCGGAAAAGAAGAGGACTATAACAAGGCATCTGAATTACAAATTGAGCTAACCAAAATATTTTCTGATTCGGCAGGTTTTGCTGAGTTGAAGAAATTCAAAGAATCGGGCGAAATTAAAGATGAACTGTTAGCCAGGGAGCTTGATGTGCTTTACAACCAGTTTTTGTCAAAACAGATTGACGAAAGCAAATTGGAAAAACTCATTAAAATGCAAAATGAAATTGAGCTTGAATTCAGTACATTCAGGGCTATTGCTGGTGAAGATACACTGACTGACAACGAGGTGGAGGATGTCCTCAAAACGGAAACCGATAATGCCAGGCTGGAAGCTGTCTGGAGAGGACATAAAGCCATTGGCCCGGTAGTGGCTGACCAGGTTATTGAACTGGTAAAGCTCAGGAATGAAATTGCTACCGAACTGGGTTTTGCCAACTACCACAAGATGAGCCTCAAATTA
>CAZVAY010000057.1:0-11532 GCA_964625265.1 uncultured Sphingobacteriales bacterium
GGTGCAACTCGACAGATGGTGACAAGATGGATGCAGGATGGTGTTATCCGGATACTCTGGCTCTTTTGGCAGAACTTAAATATGCATCGGATATCATGTGGTATACCGATTCTGTTTCAACCGGTACTATAGTTAAAAATGCGGAAGATGATTTTTTTTATTTGCCTGATACTGCTGATCTTTCACGGGTATTTGTCTGGTTGAGACTGGAGGTGGTCCCTCTCCACATTTCCTATTGCACAACAAAAGAGTTCAGGTCGAAAGTCAGGATTAATAGTTTTCCGGAAGCTGATTTTATGGTTAGCAGCAAAACCGGTTATGAACAAAAAGATACTTTTCAATTTACGGATCAATCAACAAGTTCTTATGGTGACATTGTCTTATGGAAATGGGATTTTGGAGATGGGCAAAAATCGGATATTCAGAATCCGGAACATATCTATCTTGCTCCGGGTATTTATCCTGTCGGTTTGAATGTGGCAACAAGGGCAGGTTGTCCTGACACGCTCCTAAGAGAGAACCTTATTAATATTATTCCACTTACAATTGAATATCCGTTAACTAATGAAGCTATTGGCTTAAAACTGGTCCGTCCTGGATTATACCGGCTTCAACTTCCTCAAAGCATGACATCCTGTAGCATCTTATTGCTAGATATTTCAGGAAAATTGTTAAAAAACATAAAACCTGACGAAAATGAGGTTCAAATTGATTTAGACAGCTATTCACCCGGAATTTATTTGCTAAAACTGCGTTTAGGAATAGCTTCAGGCATTTTCCGTTTATATAGGCCTTAAGTGAAATAACCTATCTTTGACCAATGAAAATTTTAGTTACAGGCGCAGATGGGTTATTGGGTAGTAACCTGGTTCGGGAACTACTTGACAGGCGTCATGAAATATCCGTATTGATACAAAAAGGCCGTAAAGCCACCACCCTTGATAGCTTGCCATTGACAAGGATAGAAGGTGACCTTCTGGATATTGAATCAATCAGGGAAGCTTTATCGGGAAATGAATATATCATACATGCTGCCGCAAGTACCAGTATTGTTCCCTCCAGAAATGAAATAGTACGAAAGGTCAATATTGAAGGGACAAGGAATATACTTACGGTTTGCAAAGAGCAGAAAATTAAACGGATGGTGTATGTCAGCACGGCAAATTCATTTGGTTTTGGATCAAAAGTAAAACCGGGTGTTGAAGGCAATCCTTATTTGGGATCCCGCTATGGCCTGGATTATATGGACAGTAAAAAAGAGGCACATGATTTAGTTATGCAAGAGGCCAAAACCGGATTACCTGTTGTTGTGGTTAACCCAACTTTTATGATTGGCCCTTACGACAGCACACCCAGTTCGGGAGCCATGATCATTGCTGTGGCTAAAAATAAATTACCGGGTTATGCACCAGGAGGCAGAAATTATATTTTTGTCAAGGATGCTGCTGTTGGTATTGCAAACGCGCTTACTATGGGCAGGATAGGGGCATGTTATATCATAGGCAATGAAAACATGAATTACAAGGAAGCTTTTGGGAAAATAGCTGCGGTTGTAAAAACCAAAGCACCCGGGGTTGCAATGCCTAAATGGGTTATCCTGCTTTATGGGTTTTTAAATGAGGTAGTATCAAAATTAACCGGTAAAGCTCCGACAGTCTCCCTGCCGATGGCAAAAATATCCTGTGACGATCATTATTTTTCTGCTGATAAGGCTGTTAAAGAATTGAAATTACCACAAACCTCTTTGGATATTGCCATTGAAGATGCATATTTGTGGTTGAAGGACAATGGTTACATTTAAAATGAATTATGTTTAATTATCTAAAAATGGATTTAAACTGGTACGAAAATGACCTTTACAGCGTATTGGTGATCATGTCGGCAATCGGGGGGTTCCTGATTTATTGGGGAATTTTAATGTCGGAAGGGATCAAAGCAAGGTTTTTAAAAAGTCCGGACAGAGACAAGGCTCTTGCCACGCATCTGGTGTTCACAAAGTTCGTTGGCTTTTTTATGATGGGAGTCATGCCGGCACTGGTTGCCTTTATTTTTATTCCCGGTACTGGCATGAAGGGTTTTGGGTTTAGGTTTGTTCCCGAAACAGCGCTCACATCCCTGGCCTGGATAGCAGGGCTGGGCATTATCGTTGTTCCATTGATGCGCTTCAACGCAAAAAAGCCGGAAAGCCTGAAAAAATACCCCCAGATCAGGGCAAAGAACTGGACAAGGGGCATGTTGGCTTTCAATCTTTTGGGTTGGTTTGTATATCTTCTTGGCTATGAGTTTTTATTCAGGGGCGTGTTACTGTTCTCACTGGTTTCCACAATGGGCGTTTTCCCGGCAATAGCCGTTAACACAGCCTTGTATTCGGCCACACATGTGCCAAAGGGGATGGACGAAGCAATCAGTGCGATACCGTTTGGTATTGTGCTGTGTTTGTTAACCCTGGCCACCGGCACTATCTGGATTGCTGTTATTGTCCATGTTGCCATGGCCTGGACCACTACCCTGACAGCTTTCAAGCATCACCCCGACATGAAAATGATATCATAGATGCCAGGATTTAGTTTATCGGGCAAAGTTGCTTTGGTTACCGGAGGTAGCCAGGGTATAGGTAAATACATCGCATTGGCTATGGGCAGGAAAGGGGCAAAGGTTGTCATCTGCGGCCGTAGTGAAGAACGGCTTGCCCGCGGAACCGGGTGGTTGCAAAGCCATGGCATTGAGACATATCCATTAGTAGCAGACATCACCCGAAAGGATGATTGTGACAGGATGGTTGAGAGTGTTATCAATACATATGGCCGGCTGGATGTGGTAGTGAACAATGCAGGTACTTCCATGCGAGGTAATTTTCAGGATGTTGATGTTGAAGTCTTCAAAAAGATAATGGATGTCAACTTCCTGGGGTCTGTTAATACTACAAAAGCAGCATTAGCCCAGGTGCTTGAAAATAAAGGCAGTATTGTTTTTATTTCAAGCCTGGCCGGCATTCGTGGTTTGCCCTATTTTTCAGCCTATTCTGCTGCCAAAATGTCCATGACCGCCCTGGCAGAATCACTCAAGGTGGAACTGGCCGGTACAGGGGTTCATATTGGGATTGTCTATGTGGGCTTTACCGAAATTGAGGACGAAAAAAAAGTGCTGGATGCCAGCGGGCAACTGATCACCTTAAAGTCAAGGTCGGACAGGGGTGCCCAATCCCTTGAGGTGGTGAGCAGTTCGGTGGTAAACCTGATTGAAAAACGAAAATTTATCAAGGTTCTTACCCTCATTGGAAAGCTGAATTATTTAACCAATAAATTAATCCCCAGGTTAATTGACAGGGTTTTTATTTTGGGCAAAAAGAAATGGATGGAAGGAATGGAATAACTTATTTCAGAGAGTTATTCATCAATCTTGAAGGAGCGATTTTGGCAATGCCAGGATAATATAAGGCATCTTTCATAGCTTTTATGTACCGCATTTCGTGGGCATCACTTCCAATAAAATCAACCATATCCTCTTTGATCAGCAAATCCACGGTATTTTTCACTTTATCGCTGTACAAACCTCCCAGTGACGGCAGGTTAATCTGGAAATAAACACCCATCTCTTTTAGGTTCACCAACGCATTAAAGTTTTTCCAATAGTAAGTATACCTTTCCGGGTGGGCATAAACCACTTTGTATCCTGCAACATTCAGTTCCCAGATTGCTGTCCGGATGATATCGGAATAATTGATAGTATTGGTTTCGATCAGAATATAGTTGTCTCCGAAAGTCAGTAATTCTTCCTTCCCGATTTTTTGCATAAAGTTACCATCCACATAATATTCTGCAGCGGCTTCAATGGGCATATCAACATCATTGTCTTTCAGGTGCTGTCGCAACTGTTCCAACCCATCCATGATATTTTCCCTTGAATTTTTGTAGAAATCGCTCATGATATGGGGAGTGGTAATCAGCTTTTCGTATCCCATGGATTTAAATGCCTTAACCAGGGTAAGGCTTTCGTGCAAATTCTGGCAACCATCATCAATTCCGGGGATCAGGTGCGAATGGAAATCTACCTTCAAACCCAGGTCATAAGGGTTTTTAAGTTTTTTGTTTTTCCCAATCAGGTTACCTAAAAATGACATTGCAGAGATTTGAAAAGATTTTGAGAAATAGTTGATTATTTATTTGGGAAACAAAAATAATGTTTAAAATATGATATTTGCCGAAATAATATGTAATTCACTTATATGATTAACATCATTGTCAGGAAAAGTAGTCCGAGACTTATTTATTCTTTTGAGATCATTTTTAGGAGCCTGCTTGATACCGGTTACCGTGTTTATGAAAAGAAAATATTTGATTTAAAGAAGGATTCACTGGATAATACACCTCATATTAATTATTCGGGTGAGCCGGTAGAAAATGCTATTAACATCCCGAATTCAGGCTTGCTTGAAGAAGAAAAGGTCAGGGATTTTGAACCGCCCGTTAAAGTTGAAAATGATGTCACAAAACTTTTCTGGGATGAAAGTGCAAGCAAGGATGCCGGGTTAGACTTTGATGTTTTTTCAGCCGTTTTCTGGCTATTAACCGAATACGAAAAATATGGCCTGGAGGAGCTTGATAACCATCGAAGATACAAGGAAGAAAGCCTCCTGATTGTCAAAGAGAACCTGTATGCAAAGCCATGGGTGAATATTTATGCCATACTTCTAAGGAAAACCCTGAATGAAAAATTCAATCTTGGACTGGTTGAGGAAAGGCTGTTTGATTTCCGCCTGACGGTTGATGTGGATATGCCCTGGGCCTATTTAAACAAAGGTGTAAAATCGTGGATGGGCCTGCTGAAAGACGCTTTTCGGTGGAATTGGAAGAATTTTAGGAATAGGTTTAAGGCACTGAAGTCAGGTCAGGATCCGTTTTTTAATTTCCCGTACCTGTTCAGGAAATGCCCGGTAGAAAAAACATTGTTTTTTTTCCTGATTGATGGCCTGACAAAGTACGATAAGTTTTACGACTACAGGAATAAACATTACAGGAGGCTTATCAGTGATGTTATGGAAAAAGGATATAAAATTGGCCTGCATCCATCCTACATCAGTTTTAACAATTCGAGAATAACAAGTTTTGAAAAGAAAAAGCTGGAAGAAATAACGGGAAAGACTATTGTTCGATCCAGGCAGCACTTTTTAAAATACCGTTTACCTGACACATTTGACAATCTGATTAATGCTGGTATTATCCATGATTACACAAGTGTAATGGTAAACTATCCGGGTTTTAAATACTGTATTGCGCTACCCTTTAAGTGGTTTGACCTGGAGCAAAACAGGATGACCAGGTTGACTATTCATCCAACAATGGTAATGGATGCCACACTTAAAGAACATCTAAAGCTTATTCCCGGTTCAGCAGTCTCATTGATAAAAAAATTGATTGACGAAACAGAAGTTGTAGCTGGTAGGTTCGTCCTTTTATGGCACAATAGTAGTCTGCAGGATGAATTTGGTTGGTCGGGCTGGAGAAATGTTTTTGAAGAATCCTTATCTTACCTGGAATCAAAAAGCAATTGAAATTGAAAGATAAATACAGCCAATTGGTAAACAATTCTTCCGGGGTTCCCGTATTTTTCAATCCCTGGTGGTTGGATGCTGTTTGTGGGGACGGGGGCTGGGATGCTTTCATTTTTGAACAGCAGGGTTTACCAACGGCAATTTGCCCATTGCCCATTGAAAGGAAATTAATATGGACGTTTTCCCGGATGCCCATTTTTACACCCCGACTGGGTATTTGGTTGCTTAATAAGGAAGCTTATGATGCTGACAAAAATGAAGTGGCCCTGAGGCAAGCCATTAATTCGTTGCATGATAAAATTGATAGTTTCAGCTGGTTTGAGCAAGCCTTTATCTATCGTGTCTCTGATACTCAAATTTTATCACAAGCTGGTTTTGAATATTTTGAAAAGAGCACTTTCATTTTCGAAAATATAGCTAACCCCCAAAAGATCTTCAATGGATTTGACAGGTCAAAGAAAAGAAACTTAAACAAAGCATCAGGCATCTATCAGGTAAAGAGAGGAATGTTGCCTGAAGATTTTTATTCCTTATACAAGTCGAACCTGGAAAAGGAAAACAAAAAAATAGGGTTTACAATGGATGAAGTCCAACCTGTGCTTGAAGCTGCAAAAGCCCACGGGGCTGGAGAAGTTTTTTATGCAATAACTCAAAAGGGAGCCGTGGAAGCAGCTACTTTTGTTTTATGGGATGATAAATCGGCCTATTATCTTTTACTAACCGCCAGTCCGTTGGCTAAGTCGAATGGAGTTGTGGCCTTGTTGATCAAAGAATTAATTGAATTCTTTTCTGAAAAGGTCACACAGTTTGATTTTTGTGGTAGTGTAATTCAGGGAGTTGCCGAAAACAATAGAAGATTTGGAGCAAGCAAACTTAATTATTACCAGGTTTACCAGGTTAAAAATACTTTTCTGAAATTATATCGCAACTCCTTGAAAAAGTGGTGATCAAATTTTTGCCCTGTCTTTCAGCATTCGGATTACGTCAGGTACACCGGTTATCGGTTCGCGATTATTTTTAATACAGGTCTGGAATATATCCAGCGATTTCTTTACCTGTGTTGAATGAAATCCATAAAGCTGGCCAACCTTCATAATGAATTCTTCCTCTTTGGCATCAATTTCCCGGTCAGCTACCATCATTAAAACGAGGTCGACAAAGTATTCTATTTTTCGGAATGAGTCCGTAGGGATGTGGGATTCAATGTCAGTAGGGTTTTTCATTTCCAATTCAACTTCATTAATATCCACACCCAGTTTTTCTGCTTTTTTGTACAGGAAATCCTTCTCACCTTTATCAAAAGTACCATCAGCCTGGGCCAGGTTAACCAGGTTAAGAACATGGTATTTGTTGTGCAATTTTCTCTCTTCAGATATCTCCTGTTTCGCGGGAGCTCCTGTGGGTATTTGGTTGAGTGCTTCGGGCGGTATTAACTCTGATACTGCCGACACACAATACTGATAAGAATAACCGGGAAGTTCATCTTGTGCAATATTATTGTTTTGGCCAAAAATCTTGATTTGCATCAACAAGGGCATAAGTTTTTCTTCAACAATACCTCCGAAGGATTTTAAAGTTCTTGATTGCAGTTCATCGTCCGGTTGTTTATCTCCGTACACAATGTCAAGAGTTTCTTTTACAAGCGTACTGACCATATTTTGAAAGAAAATAAAAAACGGCAGGTCTTTATAAACATGACCATATTTGGCCTGCATCTCATTTTTGAATTCTTTGAAGAATTTTTTTGATTCTTCTTGAAGCTCTGAAGAGAATATTTGTTCACTCATTGTAAATATTTTTTAATTCCGGGTTCTGTTATTCAAAGGTAATATTTATTTCATTTTTTGTTCCAATATTCTAAAAATCTATCAACGGATATAAAATGACAAACGTTTTCCTTTCTTACTTTCATCAAACATGCCTTTTGCAAAAACCGGATGACCGTTAACAAAAGTGTACTTCACTTGTGACTGAAAATGAGTGGATTCAAGTGGTGACCAACCGCATTTGTAAAGAATATTAGAACGGTTCACTTTCCAGGGCGCATTCATGTCTACCAGAACAAGGTCGGCAAAATAGCCTTCGCGGATAAATCCACGATCAATAATTCGATAAAGGATGGCAGGGTTATGACACATTTTTTCAACCACTGTGCTCAGGCCAATTTTGTTTTGATGATAAAACTCGAGCATCATCACCAACGAATGTTGGATAAGCGGCCCGCCTGATGGCGCCTTAGTATAAATATTGTTTTTCTCATCCGTGGTATGCGGTGCATGGTCGGTCGCTACCAGGTCAATGTGGTTGGATAGTAACCCATCCAACAGGGATTCCTTATCATGGGCAGTTTTAATGGCAGGATTCCACTTGATCCTGGTTCCAAGCCTGTCGTAATCCGAATCGTCAAACCACAGGTGATGTGCACATACTTCAGCCGTCAGGGTTTTCTTATGCAACGGGATTTCATTATTTAGCAGGCTGATCTCCCTGGCAGTGGACAAGTGTAAAATATGGATCCTGCTTTCATACCGCTTTGCCAGGTTGATGGCCATTTCAGATGACAGGTAGCAGGCTTCCCCGCTCCTGATCATAGGATGCAGGGACACAGGGATATCATCGCCATACTGCTGTTTATACCTGGCAAGATTTTGTTGAATGAGGGGTTCATCTTCGCAATGTAGCGCCTTGATCATTGATGAATAAGCGAATATTTTTTCCAGTGTTTTGATGTTGTCTACCAGCATATTGCCTGTACTTGCACCCAGGAAAATCTTGATCCCACATACGGTTTCAGGATTGGTTTTTAATACTTCATCTGCATTGTCGTTGGTAGTGCCCATAAAAAAACTGAAGTTGGCCAATGATTTAGATGCTCCTAATTCATATTTCTTTTGAAGCAATTGCTGGGTAACGGCCTGAGGGTTTGTGTTAGGCATATCCATAAAAGAAGTAACCCCCCCTGCAATAGCAGCTTTTGATTCGGAGTACAAGTCGCCTTTGTGGGTAAGCCCTGGGTCGCGGAAATGTACCTGGTCGTCAATGACCCCGGGAAGTAGGTGTAAGCCCGTAGCATCCAATTCCTCAATATTCCCACTTTGCATAGAAATAGACGAATCAATTTTTTCGATCCTTTCACCTTTTATTAAAATATCCGCATAAAATTCCTCCCCCGCGTTGATAACACAGGCATTTTTTATCAGGAATTTATTCATGGTTGTTGTTCTGCTATCAGGAGAATTTAATGACAATGGGCATGATAAGCATAATCAGCTCTTCATTTTCATCAAGTGTTGCAGGAACAATTGTTCCGGGTCTGTTGTTTTGTGAGAGTGAGATGATAACGTCTTCACTTTCTATACTGTTCAACATCTCGATCAGGAACCTGGCACTGAATCCTATTTCCATTTCATCGCCCGCATATTCGCACATCAGTCTTTCGTGTGCTTCATTTGAATAATCAAGGTCTTGTGATGCCAGGCTTAATTCATTGCCCGATAGTTTAAATACAACCTGGTTTGTGGTTTTGGATGCAAATATCTGTATCCTTTTCAATGAATTTACAAGGTCATATCGGTTGATGATAAGCTTGTGTGGTAAGTCAACGGGTATGGCCGCATTATAATCAGGAAATTTTTCATCGATCAGCCGGCAGACAATGGTTGTATTGCCAAAGGCAAAGCGGGCATTTACATTATTAAAGCTTACTTCAACTTCTGTTTCATCGGCAGCAGTCAGGGAAGTACGTAAAACATTCAGTGCTTTTCTCGGGATGATAAATGAAGTGGCATCGCTAACACCAATTCCGTTTTTCTGATACTTTACAAGTTTGTTTCCATCAGTGGCTACAAATCGAATATCCTCATTGTTCAACTCGGTAAACATACCTGTCAGGGCGGGTTTTAGTTCATCTGTTCCGATAGAAAAATAGGTTTTTGAAATAGCATTATTGATGACCTCGCCAGGAATATTGATAACGGTGGCATCTGCAATGGTGGGGAATTTGGGAAAATCGTCAGCCAACTCACCTGAAATTTTATATTTCCCGTTTTCCGAACTTAATTCAATGGAATTATTTTCTTCATTGATGGTAAAAGTAATGGGTTGGTCGGGTAAGGATTTAAGTGTGTCAATAATGATTTTGGAAGGCACAGCTATTTTTCCGTTCTCTTTAGATTCAACATCCACGGTTCCCTGTATTGAGACTTCCAGGTCAGTTCCCACTATCCTGAGCTTATTATCGTCTACCTCAAATAGAAAATATTCGAGAATGGGTATAACTACTTTTGTACCGATAACTCCACTGATAATCTGAAGTTGTTTGAGTAATGTACTGGTTGAAGCAATAAATTTCATAACGCCTATCTATTTAATAATCAATAATGTCTGTTTTAATAATCGTATATGCAAATATAGATTAAATTTTTGTTTTAAAATCATCGTATTTCCACAAAATTCGTTTCAGACTTAAGGTTTGCAGGATTAAAAGGTGTTCTTTCCTATCAGGCATAACCCCCCAAAACCTTTCTTTATCAAATCCGTTTTTGGTTTCAATCCTGGTCCTGACATCCGAAGTTTTATTGTAGAGGTAAAGCTCATGATGATCACCATTTTGCATTTTTACCTGAATAAATGCTGCTGGTGTGGATTCCATGACGGAGTCTTTTCGGGTGGAAGAAATATCAGTATCGATAGCAACAAACTGCAGGTTTTCGAACCCGGTCAGAAATTTCTTTACCTGTATAAGGCTCAGTTGTGCGTGGGGTATTTGGCCGGATGTACTATTGGAAATCATGTATTCTTCACCTTTTTTTTCCAATCTGAATGACAGGGAGTCATTGGTATTGTAATTTATTTCAACCTGCTTGATCAGGGCAGGATTTAACCTGAATACTTCTTTTGTTCGCCAATCATCTTCATTGGTAAAAAAGTAACCTTCGGAAAGGTATCCCCTGAAATCGGGTAAATAAATGATGTATGGTGTTTTTTCTTTCTTCTTTCCAGATTCAACAGCCATATAGGTACCTTCAAGATCGGGAGTAGGCCCTCCTACATAATAGGTTTTAACCGGTTTGTCCCCTCCGGTATAAATTTCTGTTTTTAAAGCTGTAGCAGCCATATCTTTAATTACATTATCCAGGGCGCTTTCAGGAACAGGGCTTTTAACTTTTAGTTTGAACAGGACTTCCAGAAGCAGATCAATTCTTTCGGTGTTCGCCCTGTATTGATCGTTAACAACCCATTCATGGCCTTTTTTTGCCAGGATGACTGTTCCACCTTTCATATCTGCAATAAATATTTTGGTGATTGTTGCTGTGTCGTCAAAGGCAAATTCTGTAATCTCTTCCGGCAGGGTGGTATCCTTTTTATGTTGAACCAAAATATAGGTGGTAACAGCAAATAAAACGATCAGGCTAACCAGGTTAAACAAGTTTTTCTTCTTCACTTATTTGGTCTTTTGTGGTAAACGGGTGTTCTTTTTTCGTCTTAAATAATTATATATCAATCCGAATAGAATGATAAATACAACGGGGAAAGTAAGGTTTATCACCTGCCATTTTTTCTTTTCGTTTTCAATTTTCGCACGGTCAAGCAAACGCAATTTAAACTGCTTTGACCTCAGGTTAATGATCCCTGCATCATCAAGCAGGTAATCCACACAGTTCATGACAAATTCTTTATTACCAAAGGTTTGTTGGGTGTACCTGTCGTATCCAAGTGGGTAATACTGGTCACTGACACCGCTGATCTGGTTGGCAATCACATCTCCATCGGAAATAAAGATCATTTTGGTTTTCTTCCCTTGTTCAATAAACTGGCCGTATTCACCTCCCTTTAATAACTGGCCGGGAATTCTGTTTGTAAATAGGGAATTAAACTTTTCTTCCACCAAAACAGCCAGGGTAAAATTAATTTTATTGTAAAGCGATTGGCTTAACGCATCTTCTACTCTGCGCACGCTTCTCCCGACAATATGACACCGT
>CAZVAY010000058.1:0-11309 GCA_964625265.1 uncultured Sphingobacteriales bacterium
CATATACTTCTCTTCTTGAGTATTTAGTCTTTTAACTTTGGTCTTTTAACTTTTAAACCTTCCATTACCCATGTCCTCATCACCTGAATTTGTAGCATTTGTTGCCTCGCAACTGGAGGAGGCAGGTACCATCACTTACCGAATGATGTTTGGTGAATACGGCCTTTATGCTGACAAAAAATTCTTTGCACTTGTATGTGATGATAAGTTGTTTATCAAGCCTACTGAAAGCGGCAGGGCATATATTGGTGATGTGGAAGAAGCTCCGCCCTACCCAGGTGCTAAAAACTACTTTCTGATAACTGATAAAATAGACGATAAAGATTGGTTGGGCGAACTTGGAAGATTGACCAAAGAGGAATTACCGGAACCTAAACCTAAAAAGAAAAAAAAGCGATAATCTATTCATGTTTTTGATTTAAATCCCAAGGCTGCCATAAGGCTCTTGTCTTGTGGCAATTCAAAATTTCATTTAAACACACGGCTCTCATTAATGTCCAGTAAATTGTCTCAAAGCTATACCGCTATCCTTGGTTCGCAACTCATATCAAGTTGCGTTCAAATGTGCAATATTATATTTTAGAAGTTAAAATGTTGATTATGCTACTATCTTATATTCAAGATAATGCCGATGATGTTCAATATGATTTCAGGAGCAATAGCGAACTGAGATGATACGATTGAACACATACCGGTATTAAAATCCTACATGGGTGTAAGAACTACACCTGATAACATTAATAATAGGCATGAGGCTTATACCTATCCCTGAAAAATGCCAAACCCGCTAATGGCTCTTATTTCACCCTTTTAGTCTCTTCATCTCCCCTATCATCCTTATATTTGCCCGGATGGAATTGAAAACCCGGAAATATAATTTACCCGATATAAGCCTGCTTGAGGATAAAAACTGGCCTGATTACCGGTTTTATTGCTGGATTCCTGACAGGGTTTACCTGGTTCTTGGGATTTCTAATAAAGCTGAAAAATCTGTAATTCCTGAACAGGTTGCCGGGGACAATATCCCCATCCTCAAAAGAACTTCCGGTGGGGAAACCGTTATCCTGACACCCTATACGCTTGTTCTGGCCACCACCGTCAACACGCCCGGATTTCTTGACCCGCAGAAATTTTTCAGTGAGATCAACAACCGGATTATTGAAAGATTAGCATCAACCGGTATCAACAACCTTGCTTTCAAAGGAATTTCTGATATAGCTATCGGAAATAAAAAAATACTGGGTAGCTCCATTTACCGCAGAAAAAATAAGTTGTTTTATCATGCGGTATTAAATGTAGCCGAACCGGTGGAAACAATTTCCAGGTACATTGCCCATCCTAAACGCGAGCCCGATTACAGAAAGGGGCGGCCTCACAGTGATTTTGTAACTTCCCTGCTGGCTGAAGGATATCAGCTTGAGATAGGTGAACTTAAAAATCTCTTTGAAAAATGACATCAGGTTTAATAAAAAAGGGCTGCTTTAGCAACCCTTTCAAAATAAATATGATTATATCCTATTTTACTTCCTCATAATCTACATCAGTCACTTCACCATCATCCTTAGGTGAATCACCTCCGGGCTGGCTTCCGGCATCATTTGCATCGGGTTTTGCACCTGCAGCACCCTGAGCCTCTTGCTGAGCCTGGTAAATATCCTGCGAAGCTGCCTGCCATGCGTCATTCAGCTCTTTGGAAGCAGCATCAATGGCATCCAGGTCCTGGTTCTTATGAGCTTCTTTCAGCTTATCTTTGGCAGTTTCAATTACTGATTTCTTCTCATCCGGGATTTTATCACCGTATTCCTTGAGTTGTTTCTCAGTAGTAAATATCAGCGAATCGGCCTGGTTGATTTTCTCAACCCTTTCTTTCTGTTTCTTATCTTCTTCGGCATTCTTTTCAGCTTCGGCTTTCATCCTCTGAATTTCATCCTCGGTCAGCCCTGAAGAAGCCTCAATCCTGATCTTTTGCTCTTTACCGGTTCCTTTGTCTTTTGCGCTGACATTCAGGATGCCGTTGGCATCCAGGTCGAAAGTCACTTCAATCTGAGGTACTCCCCTTGGGGATGGCGGGATTCCGTCAAGGATAAACCTGCCAATGGTTTTATTATCTTTAGCCATTGGCCTTTCTCCCTGTAACACATGTATCTCAACCGAAGGCTGGCTGTCAGCAGCGGTAGAAAATACTTCACTTTTACGCGTTGGAATGGTCGTATTGGCCGGGATCAGTTTGGTAGCAACTCCACCTAATGTTTCAATACCCAGTGACAAGGGAGTCACATCCAGCAACAATACATCTTTCACCTCTCCGGTAAGAACACCACCCTGTATAGCAGCGCCCACTGCAACCACTTCGTCAGGGTTAACACCCTTGCTCGGCTCTTTGCCAAAAAAGTTCTGGACAATATTCTGAATAGAAGGAATACGGGTTGAACCTCCAACCAGGATTACTGCGTCTATTTCACCGGTACTGTATCCTGATTCTTTAACTGCAGTTTTGCATGGTTCCAGGGTTGCCTGAACCAGGTGGTCAGTCAGTTGTTCGAATTTAGCCCTGCTGAGTTTTGTAACCAGGTGTTTGGGTACATTGTCAATGGCAATAATATAGGGCAGGTTAATTTCAGTTTCCTGTGAGCTTGATAATTCGATTTTGGCTTTTTCAGCAGCCTCTTTCAGACGTTGCAAAGCCATTGGGTCTTTGGTAAGGTCAACATTCTGGTCTTTTTTAAATTCTTCAACAAGCCAGTTGATAATGACCTGGTCAAAATCATCACCGCCAAGGTGGGTATTACCACTGGTTGATTTTACTTCAAAAACTCCATCACCGAGTTCAAGAATAGAAATATCGAAAGTACCTCCACCGAGGTCATAAACGGCAATTTTCTGATCGCTGGTTTTCTTATCAAGGCCATAAGCCAATGCAGCAGCAGTTGGCTCATTGATAATTCTTTTAACTGTAAGGCCAGCAATTTCGCCTGCTTCTTTGGTAGCCTGACGCTGTGCATCATTAAAATAGGCAGGAACAGTGATAATAGCTTCACTTACCGATTGTCCGAGGTATTCCTCAGCCGTTTTTTTCATTTTCTGCAATACCATTGCTGAAATCTCCTGGGGGGTATATTTTTTGTCTCTGGCCTCCACCCTGCAGGTATCATTCTGGCCTTTAACCACACTGTAACTCACCCTGTCTCGTTCTGTAGCCACTTCGTTAAAACGGTTTCCCATAAACCTTTTTATTGAAGATACTGTGAATTGCGGGTTAACGATAGCTTGTCTCTTGGCCGGGTCGCCAACTTTGATCTCGCCATTTTCAAGAAAACCCACAACTGACGGGGTTGTCCTTTTACCTTCACTGTTTTGTATAACAACAGGCTGGTTTCCTTCCATGACTGCTACACATGAGTTGGTTGTTCCCAAATCAATTCCAATTATTTTACCCATTTTCTTATTTTTTTATTTTTTCTGAAATTTAGATGATAGGGCTTTAATCAATCAAAATGCCAAAGGATGATGTTCTCTGAATCTGGAAAATATTGCATTTTGAAACTAAAACAAGGTGACAATTAGTCAGCGGCTATTCCGTAAAATTGTAATTGATCATTTCATCACTGTTGAACAGGTAATCCTTTGCGATGGTGGATAGTTCGGTATTGAACGAATTGATATTCCTGGATGAAAACACGCCTATTCCATTCGTTATATTGGAATATTCAGGTTTTTTCTGCACAAGGCCTACTGCAGGCTGGTTGACATTAATATAATAGTAAAGCTCTTTGGCGCCTGCGCTGAACTCGACTTCAACATGGTATTGGGGAAGTTCCCTGACAATACCTGTATTGATATCAAGTTTGTCAGTTATAAATTTGTAAAAATTCTTTCCCTCTATCTTCAATTCCATGGGTTTATTATCTATTCCCGGGTTCAGGTACGAGCTGATTACCCGCCATTTAATTTCCTTCATTTGTCTTTCTTCAGGATGGCCTTCACGGTATTCCCAAAATCTGAACTTAATATCAATATTATAAAAATAGGCATTTTTGCCCGGCAGCCACTCCAGCAGTGTTTTACCGCTTGTATCAAAATGAATGGCACCACCAGGCAACGGACGCTGCTGAATCAGGTTTCCGACAATAGATGATTCTGATGTTATTTCTTTGCCGGTTGCAATATTGATAATTTTTAATTTGTAGCGGGCATTCGGATCAAGGACAATACCTTTTTTGGTGCGATAGATATATTGTCCCGGAGCATAAAATACCCCATCAGTATCTTTATTCTCATTGTATTCTTTATAAAACACAATATCGCCAGCTATATGATTTCCATTTCTCCATGGTTCTATGACCACACTGAGCGAATCAGTATAATAGAGTGAGTCAATACTGCCGGATGCAATATCACTGGCCGATGTTTCGGGGTTGAGAAATGCCCGGCTAATCTTAATGTAATTGACTGAATCGGCAGAATTGGGATTTAAAAGACCATAAACAATGGTAATGTCTTTCCATTTAGCTGTAGCATCAAAATCTTCGCTGCATGAGATTACAACAAAGGATGTCAGGGCAAGGAGTGCAAAAGATTTTAATTTCATTCAGAAACTTTAGTAAATTTGTTCGATGAAAGCCGCAAACTTATTCTTATTAAGGGAAAAAATGAAGTTTATTTTTCTATCAGCTATCTTGTTTTCAACTCTTTTCCTTCCTGCCCAAAATATCAATTTTGAACATTTTAATAAGCGAATTTACAATTGCAACTTCAGCAGCTCGGCAGACGCAAAAATTTGGCCATCAGAGAATAATGCCGATAATCTTTTTGTCATCCAGGATAATATTTATTTTACCGAGAGAAAAAATACCAGCAAGGATATAAAAGTATTTCCCGGCTATTCCCCTGAATCAAAGAATTTCCGGCTAAACATTGTATTAAACCAAAATGACGATATTCCGGCAGGGGTTTGCTTCAATTTCGACAGCAAGCATATTAACGGATTCTACTTTTTGATCAATAATAAGAGACAATACCTCGTCAAAAAAACTGAGCCTAACGGAGCCATCAAGTATATTACCGGTACGAATGAACGTAATGCATGGAAAAAATTTAGTTTTTTGGAAAAACCCGGGATGACCAATGAAATTGACATCCTGACACTGGACAACAGAATAGAGATTTATGTCAACAACTTCTACCTTTTCGGTTTTGAAGAACTGATCAAATACGATACACGCGATTTTGGCATTTACCTTTATCCCGGTGCCAGTGTATCTGTATCATCAGTCAGTATATTTGTCAGCGAGGAAGATATGTCTGATATCACTATTTCGAACGATATCAATAAGCTGGACGGTAACGAAACAAATGTATCAGATACAGACCCATCACGATACCTGGAGAAGATCATTGAGTTGAATAAAAAAAATGAAGAGTTGGCAAAAGAATTATCCGAAACCATTGAGTTGCTTGATAAATGCAAAGAGGACAATATGTATTACCAGTCATATATTTCGGATCACCTGAATTCGGGACTTGAAAATGCCATCGAAAAACTCAAGGAAGAGAACTATAACCTGTCAAAGCAAATTGATGGTTTAAAAGCCGAGAACAAATCTCTTCAGCAGTTCAAGGAATATTATACAAACAACACCAACGATAGTGACATCATTAACTTTTTGTATGACGAGTTGCACAAACTTGAGGAAGAGAACGCCACGCTGAAAAGGAAGTTGAAATTGTTTGAAAAACAATAATTTTGTCGCACCAAATAAATCCTTATGTCGACATACAAAAGAAACTATTCCCATATTACGACCCGCGTACTGCAAACGATGAAGGAAAAGGGTGAAAAAATAGCCATGCTGACCGGCTATGATTTTACAACAGCCAAAATTCTCGATCGTGCCGGTATAGATGTCATTTTGGTAGGAGACTCAGCATCGAATGTGATGGCAGGACATGAAACCACCCTCCCTATCACTCTCGACCAGATGATCTACCATGCCCAGTCAGTGGTCAGGGCAGGTGTTAAATCATTGATAGTTGTTGACCTGCCCTTTGGTACGTACCAGGGTAATTCCAAGATCGCACTTGATTCGGCTATCCGCATTATGAAAGAAAGTGGTGCAAACTGTGTAAAAATGGAAGGCGGGAAAGAGATCCGTGAATCAATTGAAAGGATAATAACGACAGGTATCCCGGTGATGGGGCACCTGGGGCTTACCCCTCAGTCCATCAACAAATTCGGGACTTATTCGGTGCGTGCCAAAAATAAAGCTGAAGCAGATAAATTGCTTGAGGATGCAAAAGAAATAGAAGAAGCCGGTGTTTTTGCTATTGTTCTGGAAAAAATCCCGGCCAAACTCGCTGAAATTGTCACCAATACTGTTTCTGTTCCAACAATTGGCATCGGAGCCGGCCCATACACGGATGGGCAGGTTCTGGTTTATCATGATATGATTGGCCTGAATAATGAATTCTCACCCCGCTTCCTGCGTAGATATGCAAACCTTGAGGCTATCATAACCGATGCAGTTCATCATTACATAACCGATGTAAAAGGGAAAGATTTCCCGAACGAAGAGGAAATGTATTAAAAGCTGTTTTGCACCGGGCCAGTCAATCGGAAACTTCTGGTATTCCTAAGCTGAAACACAATTTAAAATAATTATTTTGCAGCCCTTATAGTGAATAATTCATTTTTGTGAATTTCAGGCTAAAGACATTTTTTTGCATTCCATTTATCCATCCTGAGAACGAATTCTTTTTGCTGTTACTTCCCCATTAATTAAAGGGAATTAACATATATTTGCCAACCACCAAATTCCTTGTTTAATCTGTTTAAAAATGAGTAGGTAATATGACCATTAATTCAAAAGAGATTATGGAACTGGAGAACCGGTATGGGGCCCACAATTATCATCCTATTCCAGTGGTACTTTCCAGGGGCGAAGGTGTTTTTGTATGGGATGTTGAAGGAAAACGTTATTACGATTTCCTATCAGCATATTCTGCTGTTAACCAGGGCCATTGCCATCCAAAAATCCTCAATGCCCTGCATGAGCAGGCTGATAAACTCACCCTTACTTCCAGGGCTTTTTATAACGATTCCCTGGGGCCTTATGAAGATTACATTACATCCTATTTTGGATACGAAAAGGTACTTCCTATGAATACTGGTGCCGAAGCTGATGAAACAGCAATTAAGTTGTGCCGCAGGTGGGCATATGATGTCAAAGGCATTGAAAAATACAAAGCAAAAATCATTGTCTGTGAAGATAATTTCCATGGCAGGACAACAACTATTATTTCCGCTTCTACAGACCCCGATTCATACGAAGGTTTCGGGCCATTTACACCCGGTTTTGTAAAAATCCCCTATAACAATCCGGATGCCCTCAAAGAAGCCCTGGATGACCCGGACGTTGCCGGTTTCCTGGTTGAACCTATTCAGGGTGAAGCAGGAGTTTTTGTTCCTGATGAGGGATACCTGAAAAAAGCCTTTGAACTTTGTAAGGAAAACAATGTGCTGTTTATTGCTGATGAGGTTCAAACAGGCATTGCAAGGACAGGTAAAATGCTGGCCTGTGACCATGAAGGTGTCCGCCCTGATATCCTGATCCTGGGTAAAGCTCTTTCAGGAGGCGTTCTTCCGGTATCGGCTGTGCTGGCTGATGATGACATTATGTTGGTAATCAAACCCGGTGAACATGGTTCCACCTTTGGCGGAAACCCGTTGGCTGCACAGGTAGCTGTGGCTGCCCTGGAAGTAATTAAAGAAGAGAACCTGGCTGAAAACGCCAGTAGGTTAGGAGAAATATTCAGGCAGGAACTCAGGTCGATGAATAGCCCGATAATCAGGGAAGTAAGAGGTAAAGGACTGCTAAATGCAATAGTAGTGAAACCTAAAAATGGAAAGAATGCCTGGGATATGTGTGTTGCTATGATGGAAAACGGCCTTTTAGCCAAACCCACCCATGGTGACAAGATCAGATTTGCCCCTCCGCTGGTCATGAACGAGGAGCAACTACGTGATTGCATTGACATCATAAAGAAAGTAATTACTGACTTTGAATAATATTTGAGCCGGATCAAAATTGATTCGGCTTTTTTTTATAAATTGCCCTGACTAAAATTCCTTGAATGAAAAACAAAAGTTTGGTTTCAATTGCTGACATCACCAAAGAAGAGCAATTGAAGATTTTGGATATTGCCAGCGAGTTTGAGCAAAATCCAAGACAGAATATTTTAAATGGTTATGTAATAGCCTCTCTATTCTTCGAACCATCTACCCGGACCCGGTTGAGTTTCGAAAGCGCCATTCAGCAACTGGGTGGCAGGATCATTGGCTTTAGCGAACCCGGCACATCCAGTGTGACAAAAGGAGAAACACTCAGTGACACCATTCGTACAGTTAATAATTACTGCGACCTGATTGTCATGCGGCACCCCCTTGACGGTGCAGCCAGGCTGGCTTCAGAAGTGGCCACGGTTCCCATTGTCAATGCCGGTGACGGAAGCAACCAGCACCCCACCCAAACCATGCTCGATATGTACACTATCCGGCAAACCCAGGGACGGCTTGATAAGATCACTATCGGTTTTGTTGGTGACCTCAAATACGGCAGGACCGTACATTCCCTTACCATGGCGCTGTCCAATTTCAATGCTGAATTTCATTTTGTGGCACCTTCATTCCTGCAAATCCCCGATGCATACAAAACTTTTCTTCAAAACAGGAATTGCAACTTTACACTTCACAGGGATATCTCTGGAGTTTTACCGCATGTTGATATTCTTTATATGACCCGGATACAAAGGGAAAGGTTCTCTGACCCTTCAGAATATGAGAAAGTGAAAGATAGTTTTGAACTCCGGCAGGCTGACCTCTCCCAAATAAAAGAATCCATGAAGGTGATGCATCCCCTGCCGCGTGTTAATGAGATTAATGTTGATGTTGATAACACTGCTCAGGCGTATTATTTCCAGCAGGCTTTGAATGGTGTTTTTGTCCGCCAGGCAATTGTTTCCTTAATTCTTGGTTTAAAATCATAACTATACGGCAAATGAAAGAACTCAGAGTATCAGCCATCGAAAACGGAACTGTAATTGACCATATTCCCGCAAGATATGTTTCAAAAGTGGGTAAAATACTAGGCCTTGATAAGTTCGAAGACATGATCCTTTCAGGTAATAACCTGGAAAGTAAAAAACTTGGGAAAAAAGGTGTAATCAAATTTTCAAACCGCTACCTCGACATTAAAGAAGTAAACAGGATTTCCCTTTACGCACCACAGGCAACGGTTGTAACTATCAAGAATTTTGAGGTTATCTCAAAACATGTAGTTGAAATTCCGGATGAATTATTAGGTATTGCCAAATGCCCCAACGAAAAATGCATCACCAATTACGAGCAGGTGGAAACCCGGTTTTTTGTCCATCAAACTGCTGAAGGCAACAAATTGAAATGCCACTATTGCGAAAAGACATTTGATATGAATGATGTCAGGATTATCATTTAGAAATCTGTCGGATCAACAAATCTCTTTTTCTGTCAAAGGCAGCAGGTCTTCTTCCTTTTTGCTATAAATACCTTGTTTAATAAGCGTAAACGCCATAATCAGTCCGCTAAGCAAAATCACAAAAAGCAAAATATCCTGGCTGAATACCGTTAATTCCGATTCTTCAGGAATAGAAAAGAATAGCAGGATAGTGATGAGTCCCCTGGGGGCAACAAAAAGGCCTGATTTTATGTTTTGCCTGCTAAATATGGCCAGAATAATAAAACGCAAACCATACATACCAACCAGGATCAACAGACTGATCAGGATCACCTGAAAATCAGCAATCCCTGAAATAGCCACAGTTAGCCCAAACACCAGGAAGAAAAAAGTACGAACCACAAAAGATATTTCAAAAGTAATGACCTGTAAGTCTTCCACTAACTCATCCATCACCTCTTCAACAAAAAGTTTTTTCAGAAAGCTAATCCTGATAATTTTATAATTCTGAAGCAACAGTCCAAAAAACAGGATGAGCATCAGGGAAGAAATATGGAAGGTTTTACCAACGGCATAGAGCAGTATAAGTACCGAAACCATCAAGAGTAATTTCACTTTAGACTGGATTTTCTGAAAGAGCCAGGCCAGAACAATGCTGAGAGCTACAGAAATCAATATTGTCAACAGAACGTTGATACCCAAATAGGTTGCGAGCATACCAAAACTCAGGCTGCCCTTTATTTCAAGTAAAAGGAAAAAGAACATGATACCGAGGATATCACTGAAGGTGCTTTCATAGATCAGGAATTCCTTGTCACATTCAATCATTTTATTTACACTGGGAAGCACAATAGCACTACTAATAGTGGACAGGGGTACGGCATATAGCAGTGCCTGCTGAAGACCGGCAGGGAAAAAAAGTATGATTATGCCTGCAAACAAGAATGCGCAAGCACCCAGGCTGATAGCAGAAACCAGTAGAGCCCTTATTATCATTGGAAATTTTGATCTGGATATTTCCAGTTCCAAAGCTGCCTCCAAAACAATAAAAATAATACCGACCACACCCAACAATTCCAATACCGGGAACAGGTCAACTTCTTCCAGGCCAATCATTTTCATCACAGGTTGGATCAAAATTCCGGTAACAATCAGCATCAGCACACTTGGAATATGTGTACGTTTGGAGATCAGGTTGTAAATAAACGACAGGATTACCGCCAGGGTAAACAATATAATCAGGGAGTACGTATCCGGCATTTTTACTAATTTTACCATTCAAAGATACTTAGGTTTGATTCATTATGGGTCAATTGATGCTTATGTTATTAAATTGTTAACTTTTATTTAATGGGGTTTAACTATTCTCTATCATTAAAATCTTCAATATTTTTGATCTCATTTAAATCTTGAAACAATGGATAATTTCTACATCATTCTTGTAGTTGTATTGTTTGCTCTGGCTATATCAGACCTGATTGTTGGTGTGAGCAATGACGCTGTCAATTTTCTTAACTCGGCTGTAGGCTCAAAAGCAGCTTCTTTTAAAGTTATCATTGCCGTTGCAGCATTGGGTGTGTTGGTTGGTGCAACTTTTTCGAGCGGAATGATGGAGGTTGCCAGGAAAGGAATATTCCATCCACAGGAGTTTTACTTTTCCGAGATCATGATCATATTTCTTGCAGTTATGATCACAGATGTTATGTTACTCGACTTGTTCAATACATTTGGATTCCCCACATCGACCACTATTTCCATTGTCTTCGTGTTACTTGGGTCTGCTGTGTCGGTCTCTTTCTTAAAAATAATATAAACCGGCGA
>CAZVAY010000059.1:0-11242 GCA_964625265.1 uncultured Sphingobacteriales bacterium
CACACAAGGCCGATTTGGTGATTAATTACCTGGAAAATATGCAGGAAGATTAGATAAACATCATTCCCCGATGATTTTTACCAGCACCCTTTTTCTTCTTTTTCCATCAAATTCCCCATAAAAAATTTGTTCCCATGGCCCGAAATCCAGTTTAGCGTTTGTCACTGCCACTACTACTTCACGACCCATGATAGTGCGTTTAAGGTGGGCATCTGCATTGTCTTCAAAAGTATTGTGTTTGTACTGACTGTAAGGTTTTTCGGGTGCCAGGCCCTCAAGCCATTTTTCAAAATCCTGGTGCAAGCCCGGTTCATCATCATTGATAAAAACACTGGCGGTAATATGCATGGCATTGACCAGCACCAGGCCTTCTTTGATGCCACTTTCCTGAAGGCATTGATTGACAGCAGATGTAATATTGATCAATTCCCTGCGTGAGTTAATTTCGAACCACAGTTCTTTCCTGTAAGATTTCATCCCTATTTTTTTACCGCCTAAATTACGAAAAACAGAAGTAAATATTTTTTACAAAATCATTCCTGCACCGACAGTGTTGTTTGTTTTTTCATCAATCAGGATGACACTGCCTGTTATTTTGTTCTTTTTATACGGATCGATCAATAGCGGCTTTGATGTTCTGATCATAACACGCCCTATATCATTCAGGCCAATATTGGTGTCATCTTTCTTTCTGTGCAAAGTATTGATGTCTACCTTGTACCTGATCTCTTTGATAATACACCGTGCCTCATTGGTTGTTTGCCTGATTACATATTTCCCTCCTGGCTGCAAGGGCTGATCACTCATCCAACACATCATGATGTCCATCTCCTGCTCTAACAAAGGCTGGCTGAATTTCTTTACAATCATATCGCCTCTGTCAATATCAATTTCATCTTCCAGGAGCATGGTTATGCTCATCGGAGGAAAAGCATACTCAACCTCCTGACCTGATACTTCCAGTTGCTTGATTTTAGAAGTAAATCCTGACGGCAATACTATTACCTCATCGCCTTTTTTAAATATTCCACCGGCAACCCTTCCTGCATACCCACGGTAATCGTGATATTCCTTGCGTTGAGGCCTTAAAACAACCTGTACCGGAAACCGGCAACTTACCCTTTCGTAGTCACTCATCAGGTAGGTGTTTTCAAGGGAATGTAGAAATGTCGGGCCCTGATACCAATCCATATTGTTTGAACGGACCACTACATTGTCTCCTACCATTGCGCTAACCGGGATAAAATTAATATCCGGAATTTCAATTTTAGAAGCAAAGGCCAGGAAGTCCCCTTTTATGTTTTCGTAAACTTCTTCGCTGTAATCTACCAGGTCCATTTTATTAACACAAACCACCAGGTGCTTAATCCCCAGCAATGCATGAATATAAGTATGCCGTTTGGTTTGTTCCACAACTCCGTTACGTGCATCGATCAGAACCACTGCCAGCTGAGAGTTTGAAGCCCCTGTAACCATGTTGCGGGTGTATTGAACATGTCCGGGTGTGTCTGCCAGGATAAATTTTCTTTTGGGTGTGGCAAAGTAGCGGTATGCCACATCAATTGTGATTCCCTGTTCTCTTTCAGAACGTAATCCGTCAGTTACCAGTGCCAGGTTTACCTGGTCTTCTCCACGTTGTTTGCTGGTTTTTTCAACTGCTTCGAGTTGGTCTTTAAATATGGTTTTGGTATCGAATAATAACCTGCCGATAAGTGTACTTTTTCCGTCATCTACACTACCGGAAGTAACAAACCTGAGTAAATCCATTTTATAAGCCATAATCCTGATGTTCTTTTAAAATATAAATTAAAAATACCCTTCTTTTTTACGGTCTTCCATGGCCGTATCCGACCGCTTGTCATCATGACGCCCCGCACGTTCCGTAACACGAAAGGCTGCCACTTCAGCAATAATATCATCGATGTTGTTCACTTCCGACTCAATGGAACCGGTACAGGTAATATCACCAATGGTACGGAACCTGACCATTTTTTCTTCAACCACCTCGTTGTCTTTCATCGCATTAAATGGTGATTCGGCTAACCAGACCCCATCGCGGTTAAATACCCTGCGTTTATGGGCGAAATACAGGGAAGGCAGCTCAATGTTCTCACGTTTGATATATTGCCAAACATCCATCTCAGTCCAGTTGCTGATAGGAAAGACCCGGAAATGTTCACCATAATTCTTTTTACCATTGAACAAATTCCAAAGCTCGGGTCGCTGGTTTTTAGGATCCCATTCACCAAACTCATTTCGATGACTGAAAAATCTTTCTTTGGCGCGGGCTTTTTCCTCGTCTCTTCTACCCCCACCGATAGCTGCATCATACTTATGCTTTTCTATGGTTTCGAGCAGGGTGATGGATTGGATCCAGTTTCTGCTTGCGTTAATTCCCGTTTCATCTTTAGCTTTTCCAGCATCAATAGTATCCTGAACCATACCAGCAACCAAATCCACTTCATATTTTTCAGCCATCCTGTTTCTGTATTCGATGGTTTCCTGGAAATTATGCCCAGTATCAATATGTACGATGGGAAATGGAATTCGTGCAGGATGAAAAGCCTTCCATGCCAGGTGCAAACACATCATTGAATCTTTGCCACCGGAAAATAACAACATAGGTTTTTCAAATTGTGTTGCTACTTCCCGGATAATAAACACAGCTTCCGATTCAAGTTGGTCTAAATTTGAAAGTAAATAATCCATAATTTCGTCTTTAATCCTTTCGTTTTATTTTTTCAATAATCCGGTTATACAACAAGTCTATTGTTTCTTCAATTGTCATTTCTCCTGTTTTTAGCACAAGAAAAGGATTAACCGGTTCTTCGTATTCGGTGTGGATACCGGTAAAGTTTTTAATCTCCCCGGCCCTGACCTTCTTATAAAGGCCTTTGGGGTCTCTTTCTTCACAGAGTGCAATAGAAGTATCCACATAAATCTCATAAAAATCTTTTTCACCGATGATCTGTCTGGCGTGGTCGCGCATAGCATGGGTGGGGCTGATAAAACTGCAAATGGTAATAATTCCGTCATTGAGGAATAGCCTGACAACTTCGGCAGTCCTTCGGATGTTTTCAGCACGGTCGGCTTCTGTAAAACCCAGGTTGTTGTTAATGCCATGACGCATGTTATCGCCATCAAGAAGTTTTGTTACAAACCCTTCGTCAAACAACCTCTTTTCAAGCCCTTTTGCCGTTGTTGATTTGCCTGATCCCGACAGGCCGGTAAACCACAAACAAATGGCATGCTGATTCAGCTTTTGCTCTTTGTCATCGCGGTTAAGTATCTGATCAAAGATGGGATAAACATTCTTTGTCATTTTCATTTTTCATTTAATAGCCTGCAAATATATACCTTTGTAAAAGATTATCCGGTTTAAAAATTATGGTCATGAATATACAATCCCTGGACACAGATTACCTAATTAATTTAACAAAAAAAGCAGGAGACCTTATTCTTTCAATCTATGAAGAAAAGAAAGAAAACTGGGAAGTGTCGTTTAAGAGTGACCAATCCCCGCTAACCTTGGCCGATAAAACTTCCAATGAATATCTCTGTTCGGAACTGATAAAAACCTATCCGGATATTCCCATTATTTCTGAAGAAAACAAAGAAATTCCTTATAGTAACCGAGCCGGATTTAAATATTTTTGGCTGATCGATCCCCTTGACGGAACCAAGGAATTCATTAAACGAAACGGGGAGTTTACCGTTAACCTGGCCCTGGTCTATAAAAATGATGTTGTGGCAGGCATTGTCCATGTCCCTGCAAAAAACTGGACATACTGGGCAGTTAAAGGCAGTGGTGCATTCAAAATTGAAGGTACAAAACCTGCGGTAAAACTTCAGGCACAGGAATTCACACTAAATGACGAAAATCTTATTTTTGTTTCATCCCGGTCGCATATCAATGAAGAAACCGAAGCCTTTATTTCCAGGTTTAAAAACCCGCAAAACACGTCTATGGGCAGTTCATTAAAACTGTTGCTTGTTGCCGAAGGGAAAGCACATATTTATCCCCGTTTGGGGCCAACCATGGAATGGGATACAGCTGCCTCTCAAATCATTGTGGAAGAGGCCGGGGGAAAAGTAGTGGATTATGAAAGCAACGAAAAATTCAGATACAATAAAGAAAACCTGCTGAATAATTATTTTGTCGTATATGGGAATCTAAAGAAGTAGCAAATTATTTATTTCTGTTTAATTCCCTTATTTCTGTTTTGTGTATCCAATGGTATAATGGTTGAGCGTTTAAATTCAGCATCTTCCCTGAACAGCTTACGGTAGGTAATGTGTTTCTTGCCAAAAGAAGCCTCCACATTTTCGTGAAGGGCCCGCATTTTAGGGTTAAAATCCCCCACCCAGCTCAATTCCAGTTCGGTATATTCCTGGTGGCGTTTCATCATTTTTTCCATATTCCAGAATATGGCGGATTCAATACCCGAACGCTGGAATTTAGGGACCACCCCCATAATGACTATTCTCGCCCTGGTGATGATTCGCTTCTTTAAATATATTTTAAACCTCAACTTATTGATTACATTGAGTTTCCCATTTAATTTTTTTAAGACCTGGTTTATATCGGGATACATAACCAGGAATGCAATAGGATTATCTTCATGGTAGGCAAACCAGATAAAATCTTCTTCAATAAATGATTTTGAATCGTAAAGTTTCTTTCGCAGGTCTTCCATATTAATAGGGGTAAAATTCTCATGATATTCCCATGCCTGTTTATAGATCGTTTCAAAATCATCGATAAATTTATCGGCTTCCTTAAAAGAAAAATGTTTGAAAGAATAACCTGGTTTTTGTCTTACCCAATTAGCAATTTTCCAAAATCTTTCAGGAAATTTCTTAGTCAGGTCAAGATGATTTGTGACCTGTTCAAAATAAAATTTAAATCCGTAGTCTTCGAACAATTCCTTATAATAAGGTGGATTGTACTGCATACCATATCCCGGGTGGGTAAACCCTTCAACCAACAATCCCCAAAAGTTATCATTTTCACCAAAATTAATGGGGCCATCCATTGCTTCCATTCCCTTCTCTTCCAACCAGTTTTTGCAAGTATCAAAAAGCATAAATGCCGCCTTTTTGTCATTGATACATTCAAAAAAACCCATTCCACCGGTTGGCTGGTCAAAACCATAAGCTTTCTTTTCATTGATAAATGCTGCTACCCTGCCAATCAGTTTACCCTTATTGTCCTTTAGCAAAAACCTTGTAGCAGAACCATGTTTAAAAAAGACATTGTGTTCGGGATTAAAGATATTCTCTATTTGAATATCCAAAGGACAAACCCACACCGGGTCATTCTTATAAATGATCCGGGCAACATTTAAAAAATCTTTCTTATCCTGTTTGGTCTTTACTTCATGTATTTTCATCTACGCCCAATTTGATCTATGACTTCTTCAATGCCCTGGCCATGGTAGTGCCGATATCAGCAGGAGATTCCACTACATGGATTCCACAATCAGCCAGTATTTTCATTTTAGCTGCTGCAGTATCATCTTTACCTCCCACAATAGCACCGGCATGTCCCATCCTTCTTCCTTTTGGAGCAGTTTGCCCGGCAATAAAACCTACCACAGGTTTAGTTCCGTTTTCTTTTATCCAAATGGCTGCATCGGCCTCCATACTACCGCCAATTTCGCCAATCATAACTATGCCTTCGGTTTCATCATCATTCATCAGCAGTTTTACAGCATCAAGGGTGCTAGTTCCTATTATAGGGTCTCCCCCGATTCCAATACAGGTTGATTGGCCGAATCCTTCGCGTGATACCTGATGAACCGCTTCATAGGTCAGGGTTCCGGAGCGTGATACAATGCCAATATTTCCTTTTTTATGAATGAACCCCGGCATAATTCCCACTTTTGCTTCGTCAGGGGTGATGACACCCGGACAATTGGGGCCTACAAGTCTGCAGTCAAAGTCTTTGAGGTATTCTTTGACATAAATCATATCTTTTGTCGGGATACCTTCTGTAATACAAACGATTACTTTTATACCGGCATCGGCAGCTTCCATAATGGCATCAGCAGCAAAAGCAGGAGGGACAAATATGATAGAAACATTAGCACCGGTTTTTTCAACAGCATCTGAAACGGTGTTAAACACAGGCCTTTCAAGATGAGAGGTGCCACCTTTGCCTGGTGTTACCCCACCTACTACCTGGGTGCCATATTCAATCATTTGTGAAGCATGAAAGGTTCCTTCCTGTCCGGTAAATCCCTGGACTATTATTTTTGAATTTTTGTTAACCAGTACACTCATTCTTTTTTCTTTTAATTTATTATTCCAACGGGCAAAAATATAAAAATATAGCCGATTCGGTTGCTTGTTCAAACGGATATCAACCAGCTTTTGTCGAATAACAATGTTACTCAACCGGAATAAGCTTCCCGGCAGGGTATTCTACATCTGTAAAATACAATCCATCGGCCGGAAATACCTTGCCTGCTTTCTGCCTGTCTTTCGATTGAATTATATTCCTGAATTCTTCCATTGATATTCTTTTTCTGCCGACATCAGCCATTGTTCCAACCATCATACGAATCATAGCCCTCACAAAACGGTTGGCTGTAATATTAAATTCCAGGAACCGGCCCTTGTCCTCCCAGCTTGCATCGAATATGGTACATAAATAATGCTTGTGATTATTCTTCCCCTTACTAAAAGCTTCAAAATCATTGAATTCTTTAACGATTTCGGCTGTTTTTTTTAACAGTTCAATGTCCAGGTTGATGTAACTTGGTGTTGCCAAATTAATGGTAAAAGGGTTTTTCCCTTTACTAATTACATACCTGTAAGATCTGCGCAATGCATCAAAGCGGGCATGAATTTTTTCAGGGTTTTTATACAATACTTTTGCCTGAATATCAGTGGGAAGAAAACGATCCAGTTTTTTTAAAAAGCTGCTTTCTAAAATGGATTCTGTATCAAAATGTAGCATGTATCTTTCGGCATGGACACCTGAATCAGTGCGTCCGCATCCATGACACATTATTTTCTCTCCTAACAGAACTGACAAATGAAGGTTCATCACCGACTGCACAGTCACGGCATTAGCCTGCATTTGCCAGCCATGATAATATGACCCGTTAAAAGCGATTTCAAGAAAATACCTGTTCTTCATATTTTTATTCAGGTGCAAAATTATAGGTGATTTAATAATTGTCAAAAGAAATTATGTCCTGGTAAAACATTTTATAACGTTTCACTTCAGAATATTCAGCGGTATTTTTAAATATTCCTCCTGCAAAATATTTTTTCAATTTATTTGTTACCTATAGGTAATATTTGTAACTTTGACTTTTATCCGGGCAAACCAAATAACAACGATGACTAACAAGTACATTTTCAGAGGTGTTGATTATGAATTAGGTCTCTCCGACTATCATCTTTCAAAAGACAAAACCGGGTTAAATCAAAAGCTCAATGAGAAAAACCTGAAGTTATCCACAGAGGATTTTACCTATAGGGTCATCAATCATTGGGAAAGAAGTAACCTGATCAATTCTCAAAGGGAAAAAAACAGGGGCTGGCGAAAGTACAGTATTATGGACCTCTCCTGGTTGTATATAATCAAACAGCTTAGAAGTTTTGGGGTCAGTCATGACCTGATTTTAAAAGTGCGGAAATTTTTAAGTAAGGACAGAACGAAAAATTCAGAATTTCCTCAATTGGAGTATTATATTTCTCTTGCCCTCGTCAACAAACCTGTATTTCTACTCATATTTGCTTCAGGTGAATCTTATCCGGTTACTGATAATGAATTTCAAATTAATAGGGAATACAGTTCCAATTCACACCACATTCAAATCAACATTAACCATATTCTCCAAAATATTTTCCCTGACAAAGACCTCACACCCAAATTTAAGCCTTCATTCGAATTGAATATGGATGAGCGTAAAGTTATTCAAATGCTCAGGCTGGGCAATTTTAATGAAATCAACCTGACCTTAAAAGAAGGGTTGGATGAGAAACTTGAAGAACCTGAAATAAATATTCAGGAAAGAAATATTGAAGACATCATTGACCATATTAACAATAAAAAATACAAAAAAATTGATTTAAAAAAAGATGTGGATTATATCATATCTATTCAGAACGAAATAAATTGATTATGGCTGATATAATTGATTACCAAATAATTGGTGACGATATGCAATTGGTTGAGGTTGAGCTTGACCCCGGTGAAGGGGTCAGGGCTGAAGCAGGTGCGTTGATGTATAAAGACTCTGCTATTGAGATGCAAACAGGCACTGATGGAGGGATTTTCAAAGGATTTAAAAGGATGATAACCGGGGAAAGTTTTTTTATAACAACCTTCTTAAATAATGGATCTGTCAAAAGACATGTGGCATTTGGTGCCCCGTACCCGGGAAAGATCATTCCTATTGACCTGGGTAAATCAGGCCAAAGCTTTCTATGCCAGAAAGATGCCTTTTTGTGCGCTGCCAGAGGGGTGGAAATTGAAGTTGCATTTACAAAACGGATCGGAGCCGGATTATTCGGGGGCGAAGGGTTTATATTACAACGGTTAACAGGTGATGGGATGGCATTTGTTCATGCCGGGGGAACAGTCATTCACAAACAATTGAAAAATGGTGAAATTTTACAAGTCGATACGGGTTGCCTTGTAGCATTTAATCCTAAAGTAAATTATGATATCAGGTTTATTGGTGGTTTTAAAAATGCTATGTTTGGTGGTGAAGGCCTTTTCCTGGCTGAACTCACTGGGCCCGGAGAAGTATATTTACAGAGCCTTCCGTTCAGCCGCCTTGCCGACAGGCTTTATGCAGCATCAAGGTTCAGACAACGGGATGAGAAAAAGGGATTTGCCGGATTTGGCTCAAATCAGCTTAATGATTTTATTAGTGGGGACAGATAACAGTTTCTTTTTATTCAAATATGGTTATTTTGCCCTGTTTTTATGAAAAAGCTAACAGGAGTAATCATATTGTTGGTTTATTTTAGTGGTGGGGCACAAAACCTGGTTCATAATCCCAGTTTTGAACAATATTACCGTCTGCCCAATTATCTGTTTTTAACTAATAATTTTCCAAATTATGTTAAATCCTGGTTCTGTCCTATTGATGGGACTCCGGATTTTTATCACCGGAAAGCAAGGGGTATTGTCAGTGTACCCAATAATTTTATCGGCAGGCAGGAACCACATAGTGGGGATGGCTACGTGGGGATGATCTTAATGGTGAACAATGGTAGCGAGTACCTGGAATCAAAGCTGATAACCCCACTTAAAAAAGACAGCCTTTACTGCCTGAGCCTGGCAATATCCCTGGCAGATAAGTCAACTCATATGATTGATAAAATAGGTTTATATCTTTCTGATGAAAAAATCAAAAGAGATGGCTGGAGGATACTAACATTACAACCACAGGTACAAAATCCAAGCGGCCACATGCTTGCCGATACATCAGGCTGGACTATTGTTAAAGGTTTATATCTGGCAAAAGGAACCGAGAATTATATTATCATCGGCAATTTTAAAACAAGGGAAAAATCCAATTACAGGGAAACATTTGTCAAAGACTATTATATACCATTCAAGCTGAACGCTTATTACTACATTGACGATGTAAATGTAATCCCATGGACCAAAAACAATACTTCGGTATGTACTTACGAAGATTTTATGCAATACGATTCCATGAAGCCATCTTATGTAGTAAAAATAAATGATACAATTATTTTAAAAAACCTGCTTTTTGATACAGATAGCTATATGCAACAACCTGAAGTGTTTAAGGAACTTTTCCCTTTGGTAATCTATATGAAATCCAACCCCGGTGTACAAATTGATTTGTATGGCCATACCGATGATATGGGCTCGGAAAAATACAACGTTAAATTGTCATTGAAAAGATCGCAATTCGTGGCAGATTTTCTTATCAATCACGGAATTGAGCCACGAAGAGTTCATTATTTTGGACTTGGTGAAGAACAACCACTTGCCGATAACAGCAATGATGATGGAAAAAAATTGAACAGACGGGTGGAATTCAGACTTTATTATCCCTAATATTGAATATGAAAATTTCGTTTTCAAATATATTCAGAATACTACTTTATATCTGCCTGCTGGTATTTTTCTTTCATAAAATTTCACTTTTTAATAATGTTGACCTTGGCAGGCATTTAAAAAACGGTGAGCAGGTAATAGAAAATCATATTATTCTTAAAACCAACTTTTATTCTTTTACAGAACCGGATTACCCGGTTGTCAATCATCACTGGGGAAGTGGGGTAATATTTTACCTGATTAAAAAGTATTCGGGTTTTTACGGCCTTGGGGTTTTTCTACTGCTTCTATGGATTGCACTTTTATTTTTTCTTGATAAAACAATAGGCCTCATCAATTCAAAATACAGGTTTACCTCATTTTTATTTCTGCTATTCATCCCATTGTTTGCCAGCCGTCCTTTCATAAGGCCTGAGGTTTTTACCTATTTATTCTCTGTCATATTTATCTACCTGATTGAACTCTATTACCATAGTAAATTAAAAAGAGGATGGGTTCTTTTTTTCATCCTCCTGGTCCAGATTTTCTGGAACAACCTTCACATTATGTTTATCATCGGTCCGGGGATTTTGGCTATTGCCCTTGTTGCCCGGATTATTGAAAAAGGTAATTTCCGTTCTGGCCTTGATTTATTCTGGATATTATTACTTGATATCGCAGCTTTATTTGTCAATGCAAATGGGATAAAAGGTGTCGCTGAGCCTTTTCTTATCCGTAATAAAATCACCCTGATCCCCATGGAATTCCTGAAAGGGTTACATCTTGAAATATTTAGCGGGTACAGCTTTATGAATGGATTTACCCCTTACATCCTGTTTTATATTTTATTGGTTTTTACCCTGATAGCAGGATTTTGGTTGTTATCCAATAATAAACTGGAGAAGCACCTTTTTCTGTGGCTACTTTCAATCATTTTTGGCATTATTGGCATTTTTATGCAGAGAAACATAATTATATTTTCCTTTATCGTATTCCTGTTTCTCAATCAGCTTTTTTCCTCAGATAAACAAGGCAGTAAATGGTTGTACCCGGTTGTTATTGTGCTGGTATTTATTACAGGGCTTAAGTTTTATCAACCCGGGTTCAGCAACATGGGACTCGGTTTGAAACAGGAAGAAAATAAAGACTCAAAGTTGTTTATTGAGAAAGAAATTAAACCACCTGTACTTAATGCTAGGAGGG
>CAZVAY010000060.1:0-11208 GCA_964625265.1 uncultured Sphingobacteriales bacterium
ATGTTAAATAACATTATCTGCAACATTTGCGCATTCAGTCAGCTCCACTATTTTCTGACCGGCCATGCCTACAGCTTCCAGCCCACCACTTTTTAACAATCCTGTAGTGGCCCCAAGCCTCAGGGCTTTATTATCACTGTCGAGCAATGCAAGGATTTTTTCTATGGCTTGCTCATCCAGCATGCAATATGTTTTAATGGCAGCCTGCCTGACTTCATCAGAGTAATCGGAAAAAATGATCAGGTTTATTTCATCTTTAAGTTTCTTAAGTTTTAACTCTTCTATTTTTTGAATCACATACAATTGTACTTCTTCGTGGCTATGGGTCAGCAATTTTGATAAAATCTGTTCCTTACTGCCTGGGTCTTGTTTTAAAATAAGTTCTGTTGAATAAATGACCTCTTCCGGGTATTCACTTTCCAGCTTTGATTTTAAAATATTTAGAACGACTTTCCCTTTAAGGGCAATTTCTGAACCTTCAAAATACCTTTTTTTAACTGCATTTTGAAGTACCATAATATATTGCCTGTTGGCTAGTATCACCACAATAACCCAGCCTACCAAAATCAATAATAATATGTAAGATACTAAGTTGAGATCAACAGTATCGGTATATTTGATGAGCAGGAAAATAAAAAGGCCGGCAATACCCAGGGCAATAGGGTTTAACAATCCATTTACAACAGCCTGTCCAAATAACCTGAGCTTTTGGTTCAAGGGTTGAAATAAGGAAAAGAAAACAGGTTCGTGAAGTGAGAAACGAAGGATTTCACTGGTTAGCATGAGAAAACCAAACAGGAAGATATAATATTGGTTGAATTGCCGGGTAAGGTTGACAAATACAATGGCCAGGATAATGAGTAAAAATAAAATTGGAAGCAAAAGCAACGACCTTTTTACACCCAGTAAATCGATAAGGCGACCGGAAAGAAAGAATTTTACAACAAATGTGATCCCTTTGGCAAACCCGTAAAAGAGGCCGAAAAAAACCGCTATTTGTTCTTTTGTCGGGTAGGCTTGCTGGACATTGGTCATAAATGTAAAATCGATGAATGTAAATGCCAGTATAGAAAGGAAAGAAAGAATGGCCAGCAGGACGATAAAATCACTTTTAAAGAATTTCTTGAGAAACCCCTGGTCCTGGGTTTCCTGCATTTCCCGGGTAGGTACCAGGTTTTTGCCGGTTTCTTTTTTAGGATTATGTTTAAGAACCCGGTTATAAAAATAGATACAGATAAAAAATGATACCGAGGCAATGATGATGAGATTATTGTTTCCAACAACTCTTACCATCATGGGTACGCTCAGATAGCCAATCAATTTAGCTATTACCTCACCTGAACTGATAATTCCAAACAGCCTTTTGCTTTGCCTGACATCAAGCAGGAGTGAAGTTAAGCCCCAGAATTCCAGATTGCCCAGCAGGTTTACAACCTTATAAAGGATCAGGATAAAGAAAGCAAACCAGGCTACTTTTACCAGTGATGCACCAAACCACATGAGCAGGGCAATGGCAAAGATTAATATCAGGCTTCCCCTTAAAAGAGCCTTATGAGATATACGCGCCTCGAAATAAGAATAGATACTCCCTGACATCAATAAAACAAAACCTGAGAAAATATATACCAGCGGTAATTTGGATACACTGAAACTTGACAGAAATATGGCATTAGCTGCAGTAAAGAACAAGGCAAGCCCAAAACCATGAAAGAAATTATGCATGAACAGTAAACTGACAAGTTTAATTTCCTTTTGCTTTACCTTAAATATTTTCTCAGTATCAATATTTAATAATCTGTTGGCCAATCAAATGTTTGTTTTCAAAGCCTGCGAACAGGATAATTTGTCAAATGTAAAGTTTATAGGGAGATATTTCATGTATTAAATTTCCACGAAGAACATTTTCATCTGGCCTTTGCCTTTTACATCGCGGGGCTCTCTTTCAGTGAATTTAAACTTATCTTTTACTAATGAATAAGTGGTTTCGGACACATTAATTCTCATCGGCTCGGAGTTGGATTCCATACGGCTGGACGTATTAATGGTATCACCGAATACATCATAAATATATTTTCTGATCCCTACAACACCTCCCACAACAGGGCCGCTGTTTATGCCAATTCTCATCTTCCATTTGTACTGTGAAGTGTTATTTCTCTTATTCATGTATTTGATAATATCTATAGATGCTTTTACGATATTCTCTGCATGTTTTTTATTTTTTTCAGGCATACCGCATACGGCAAGATAGGCATCACCAATCGTTTTTAACCTTTCACAGTTGTGTTTGGTCATGATATCGTCAAAAGCTGTAAAAATATCGTTTAACTCATCAATAAGTACTTTGGGGTCAAGTTTTGCCGACATGTTTGTAAAGCCTACAATGTCAGAGAAAAACGCTGTGACTTCATCAAAATTTTCAGGAATGGTAGTCCCTGTCTTTTTCAGGTCGACAACAACTTTTTGGGGCAAAATGTTCAGAAGAAGTTCCTCCGATTTTTCCTTTTCTTTCTCTATTTGTTCCTTCTGGGCAACAACTTCAGCAGTTCGTTCTGCAACCTTTTCTTCCAGGATCCTTTTTTCTCTGATCAGGTTTCGGGTCCTGACCTGGATGTAAGTCAGAATAATTAATATTGCCAGGATAACAACGGTGATATAGAAAGGCCAGGTTTTCCAAAAAGGCGGCCTGATCCTAAAATGATAGCTTACCGGTTTGGAATTCCAAACTCCTTCATTGTTGATAGCCCTGAGCATAAAAGTGTATTTACCGGGTGGCAGGGGCGAGTAACTAATATGGTTTTGTACAGTTGGTGGGTTCCAGCTTTCTTCAGCACCCTCCAGGTAATATTGATACCTTACTTGTGAAGGATCTGCAAAGCAAATACTGGTAAAGTCAAAGCTGACTGTTTTTTCTGTGTATTTGAGTTTTAGGCCGTGTTTCATGGTTCGCTTTTTCAGGTTGACAGTCAACTCTGAAATGGAAGTCAATGGCTCATTCATGTGGTGAACATCCTTACCCGGTTGGTAAAGTATCAGGCCATTCACCGTACCAATCCAGACATTTCCTGCGTTATCAATAAATATGGCATTATCCTTAACTTCAATACCTGTAAAGCCGCTTTTTGAGGTATAGGCAAAAAACCGATTTAATTTCTGATCATAAATATTCAATCCGAGGTTGGTGCCAATGTAAATCCGACCCTGTTCATCAGCATTGATAGCTGTTATATAATCGCTTAATAAGCCTTCGGCAGTAGTAAACTGATCAACCTGTTCATCCTTGATCCTGAAGACGCCCTGGCCTTCCGTGCCTACCCACAGATATCCGTCTTTGTCCAGTATCATAGATTTGGCTGTAAATTCCTGGCCTACATCTACCTTTTCAATTGAACTTCCATGGATCAAAGTGATTCCTTTCCCTTTAGATCCGATCCAGATATTACCCACCGGATCGCAGTAGATGGAAGATATCTCATTTCCGGCTAAACCATGGGTTTGTGTCAGTAAATCACTTTTCTGGCTATCAATTTCGTAATAAATTAATCCTTCTACGGTGCCTACCCACAAGTTATTGTCTTTATCAATGTCAAGGGCTGTGACAGAAGAGATATTCCGGGGAAACCACCTATTAATAAAAGTGTTGTATTTAAAATGCCTGTCACTATTTTTCTTTTCCCAGACTTTGTAATCATTGGTACCCATCCAGATTGTTCCTGATTTATCTTTTTTCAGGAACCTGATCTGGTCGGAAGGAAGGATTCCGCTGGTGTAGGTCATGTTTTTAATTTTCTTATACTGCCCGTTTGCAAAGTCAAAAATAGTTAAGCCACCATTTGTACCTGCCCAGAAATGGGATGAATCATCCTGACAAATGGCAAACACCTGTTCGTTAACCAATTTTTCATTTTCGTTGAACAAAATAAATTTTTCTCCTTTAAAAATTGCCAGGCCGTTCTCATTCGTCCCTATTATCACATTACCTTCCTTGTCAATAATGGTTTTCCATATTTTATTATTAGGTAGTCCGTTTGCCGTTGAAAAGGTGGTGAATTCCATGTCTACGGAAATCCTGGTAATTCCACCTTCCCATGTGCCAACCCAAATGTCCCCTTTTTCGGTACCGGTAATAGAGGTAATAAAATTACTACCCAGTCCGTCACGTTTGAAAAACGCCTCTGTTGTTGCTTTATTAATATTATATTTTTGCAAACCATTGGTCCAGGAACCAAACCACAGGTTGCCTTTAACATCCTCGTAAATGGCTGTGATTTGTGAGAAATTTGACAGTCCGTCAAGTTTCAGGTATTCAAATTTGCTTTCAGACGAGGAATATACTTTTATTCCTACGTTAGTAACAAAATACAGTTCTCCAGTCCTGGTTTTAAAAAATGAAAATACCTGGTCGCTGAGGCCTTCCTGTCCTTTAAACATTTTCACATTTGCCAGTCCGAGAGAATCAATTTGTGGATTAGCGATCAATAATGCGCCATTGCCATCTGTTCCAATCCATAATTGTCCTGATTTATCTTCAATAATGTCGGTAACCCTGGTGTTTAGTTCAACACCATTATTTTCGTATCGTTGAAATTTACCGTGAAAAATTCGGCTTAAACCACCATCGGCATGGCCAAACCAGATGTTGTTTTTTGAATCCTGGTAAATTGATGTTACACCATTTTTAGCCAGCCCGTCATCTTCCGTATAATTTATAAATGTTGATCCATCAAACCGGGAGACACCACTTTTTGTCCCGAGCCAAAGATAACCCTGCTCATCCTGAAGAATGTCGTAAATAGTTGATTGGGCAAGACCGTCCTTGACACTGTATTCATCAAAATAGTATGTTTGAGAAAGTACCGGTGAAGAAAGAATAAAAATTAATCCTGCCAGATAAAGTAATATTTTATGAGTTTTCATTGTTTGATTTTAGTCAAACAAATTTAGGGAAATTCAACAAACAGTATAGTTGATCTGTTTCTTGAATGACAAAGAATGTGTTGGCAGGATAAAAGCCTGGCTTCTTGTTATGCAGGAATAGTTATTTAGCTTTTTTTATAAAGAAAAATGTACCGTCTTCATCTTCAAGCCCTGCAATTTTACCAAATTTTGGTTTTTGAATTCCGGCATCCGAGACAGCTTCAGTAACTTTAATGACTACATTTTCAATCGCTATACAATCATCGGGGTTGTATTTGAGCGTATTGGCGAATGTCTGGGTGAATTGTGAATTATCTGAAGCAAGTTCATTACCCGCTGAAGTAAAAACCTGGGACGATTTAAACCTGGTGGCCTGCCAGTTGCCACAATCCCTCTCTTTGGGTGTAGAGCGCATGGCCATATAAAAAGATGGGCCTGATTCGCAGGCATCAGTAATGACCAGGGTATGGGTAACATTTTTGGAATATGATTGCATACTTGCTTTAAGGCTGTTGATATTGAAATAAGTAAATTCATCGTCACGGGTTGCATTCACAGGTATCCAATAACCTGTTTCGTGCACAAATTTACCATGGCCGGAGTACCAGATTATCAAGGAGTTTACATGATTGTTTCTGACAAGGTCGCGCAATTCAATGGAGAAGAATCTGGCCATTTCTTCCTTGGACATATCCTTCTTATGAATAATTTTGTGAATATCGTAATTCGTAAAAGCCGATTTCATCATGGAGATATCTTTCCCGGGGCCATCCAGGCTGGCAAAAGTTTCATAATTGGAGTTTTCAATAAATACCAGCCAGGTTTTACCCATGGGGTTATCTGCAGCCAGTTCAATACCTTCACGGTTAAGCGTATACATGGCTTCCTGTTTGTTGCCATAAATGTCAGTGGCAAGAACTTTCAAGGTGCTTTTATTGGCGATATTGACTGTTGCTGTAAATTCCGGATTGATATCATCCGGTGAAAAACTGGCATAAGTGCCTTCAATTATGATTGATTTGATCTTGCTGTCATCGGTTATTTTACCATTGATATAAATGGAATTCAAAGAGCTCTCAAGGTAAATTTCTCCATCATCAGATGCGTAGGGCTGAAGCAGGTGAATGGTTGGAGGATCTATTTCTGTTCTGGCTATTGCATATTTGGTAGTTGCCTGGTTGTGGTAGATGTCTGAAGCAGTAATTGTTATTTCAGTGACAGCTTCAAGGTCAACTTCTTTTTCAAATTCATTGTTTGTAGCGTTAACAGGAAATACATATTTTTCTCCATTGATGAGAAGGTATTCAATATCGCTCTCATCCTGAATTATACCTTTGACAGTGGTTGTTTTACTGTCTTTTCTAATTTCGAGGGCACCTGAAATGTTGGCTGTCGGTTCGTTCACGTTTATGACTGGCTTATTGCCTTCCCTGTTAAGGAAATAAATTCTTTCCCTGGCTTTTTGTAAGGCATCACGCGTATCAACATCCTGTCCGGTTGCATTTTCCGAAAATGTTTTATAATCGGTGATTGCCATGTCTGTTTTCCCTGATTTCTCATATGATACAGCTCTCTCAAAATAAGCAAGGGAATAATCTTTATCGAGGGACAACACTTTGCAAAAATCGGTAATGGCCTTGTCCTGCTCGTTGGTCTCCTGGTACAGCTTGCCCCTTTTAAAATAAAGTGTTTCATTCTCGGGTGAATTTGCAATCAGCAAGCTTAGGTCACTCAATGAACTGGTGTAGTCGGCCTGCTTGTAATAAACCTGGCTACGGAGCAGGAAGGCATCCATGTTCTTGTCGTTTAAATTAATGACCTTGTTGCACTGTTCCAGGGCATCGGGTAAATTTTCCAGGGCTATGTATGTAGTTGCTAATGCAAGATAGGCTTCTTCATATTTGCTATTGTCTTTGATAGCCTTAATAAAATCAGCTTTAGCTACATCATAATTGCCCAAATTGTGCGATGTAATCCCATGAAGGTAATAATTCAGGTCATTTTTTTTGAGTAAAACGAGCCGGTCAGCATTCTTAAGGGCTTCGGTATAATTTTCAAGAGCATTGAGTGCAAGAACTTTGGTACGAAGCGCCTCCATATTTTTTTTGTCAAGGTCAGTGGCATTGTTGAGTACGGCAACAGCATCCTCATACATGTTTAATTTGTAATACAACCTACCGGAGTTGGCATACAGTGACGCATCATTTTGATTCAATTCAGCTGCTGTTTTATAATCTTTCGCTGCGTTACCGTTTTCTCCTGTTTTCTCATAACAATAGGCCCTAAGGGCATAAGTAGCATTATCAGAAGTGTCTGCTTTAATAGCTGTACTTAAAATGGTAATAGCATTTGCATAGTTTTCTGCCTTAATTTCCTTTTTTGCAGATTTAACCAATGATTTAACTGTTTGGGCTTCTGTTGTCCCAATACTCATTACCAGTATTGCTGATAATAAAAGAGAGTAAAATTTCTTCATGACCTTGAAATTAAATTTGCTGAAATTATATGAACGTACTCTAATACCACAAATATAATACAAATCGCTGCTGAATTAAACCTGTTAATGCATTATTTAATAAATTGTAGGCGGTTGGTTCTAAAATGGCTTTAATGAGGGGATTACGCCCTTTAAACAAATATATTATATAAAATAAAATAGGTTGAAAAATTGAAAGATTTTCCCTGATCTGGGGTGGATTCCAATTTGTGGAATATTAAGTATTTGCGTGGGCTTAATTCTTTTTAAGTATCCGGGGCCTCTTGCTTTGGCCGGGAAAAATTTTCAGGTTAGCAGCTTCCAACTGTTTTTCTAATAGGAGGGAAAGTTTGTTATAAATGTTTTTTTCGGTCATTTCTTTTTTAAACCGGGATACAGTAGTGGTTGAAGGAACTTCTTCGTTAAGGCTTAGACCAATAAACCGGGTAAATGTAATGGAGTCGTTAATCCTGTATTCAGTTTGTTTGTGATGGAATCCAAACCATTTTTCAATGCAGCATATTTTAAACAGTAAAAGGCCCGGATAGGCCGGCCGGCCATCAATGCGGGTGCCTTTTGAATAATTATTATCAATGATTGTTTCTATTTCCTTCCAGTCTACATTTTTATCAATAGTTTTAAAAAATGAATAGTTCACCCTTCTTGTTGCAACTGCAACATCTGCAAGATTATATGTGCTGGTTCGTTTTCTCATCATTAATATCAGCGTAAAGATATTAAGAATTTCTCAAATGATTGTTATCCCTGATTATTTGTTAACAAATTGAATTTGGAACTTTTATTTTGAATAAATCCAACATGGGCAAAACAATAATTTTTTTTTTCAAGTGACCAATGTTGTAATTTAGCGACTTCATTCAATTATTCCTTCGTGGCTATCATGCATACTGTAGATATCTTAAAAATTCCTGTTTGTTATCACTCACTCACAGAGAATGGTGAAATAAGGATTGTCAATGACAAATGGGAGAAGTTGATGGGATGGTCATTGGAAGAAGTGAAAGGAAAGCAAATCTCTGAATTTATTCACCCTGACTTTTTGCCGGTTTTAAAGAAGAATTTTCCCGGGTTGTTGAAGAATGGGAAGGTGGAGGATGTCAGGTTTGATTTTATTACAAGAAGCGGAAAGTCAGTACCTGTATTGTTAAATGGCAATATCGAAATAAAAGACGGGCATAAATTCACTCATTGTATTTTTAAAGATGTTACCAAAAGGATAAGCCTTGAGCAAAAAATTCAGGAACAAGGTTATCTTTTAAAGAAAATTCTCAGCAACCTGGATACGGCCATTTATATATGGGATTTCGAAATAAATAAATTGGTTTTTTCAAATGCAAATGGATTTTTAGGTTATTCAAAAAAAGAAATAATTATTCAAGGTTCTTTAACGAAGTTCATTCATGAGGAAGATAAGATGCGGGTGGAAAACCACTGGAAACTTCTTGGTGAAGATACTGAAACGAATATGAAACCTATTGTTTATAGGGTAATGGATAAATCAGGAGTATATCAATGGGTTGAAAACAAGTTCTTTGAATTTGCCAAAAACAAGGACAGGAAAATTACTTCGGTAATTGTTACCGCAGAAATTATTACGGGTTTATTTAAGTTAAAAGAAGAAATCAAAACCTCTGAAGATAATTTTAAAAGGGTTTTGGATTCAACTGCAGATGGAATTGTAAAACTAAATACAAAGGGGAAGATTGTTTATTTTAATCAATCACTGCTTGACAATAGTGGTTATACAAATGATGAGCTTTTGGGAAAACACTTTACAAAAATACCCGGTGTTTCAATGAAAGATATTCCACAATTTACCCGGATGTTTTCAGACCTGATAAGAGGGAAAAGTATCAAATCCTATGATATAACATGGAAAACAAAAGACGGAGTTTCGGTTGAATCAGAAATTAGGATTTCCAGGGTTAAGGAAAAAGGAAAAACAACCGGAATTATTGTTGTATCAAGGGATGTGACAGAAAGGAACAAATTAATCAGGGAGTTACAAAATTCAAGAGTGGAACTCAGGGGGCTGGCAGAACACATGGAGAACATTCGGGAAGAAGAAAGAGCAATGCTGGCCCGTGAAATACACGATGAATTGGGACAGTCTCTGACGGCTGTAAAATTCGATCTGATGTTTTTGGCAAAGGAGTTAAAAGTCCCGTTAAAGCAGGTAAACCTGGACCGAACCCTTAAAACACTGGAAGACACTATTGACCTTTCGAAGCAGTTGGGAGCTAAATTGCGTCCGGGTATTATTGATGACCTTGGTTTGGGCCCGGCTATCGAATGGCTGATTAAAAATTTTCAACGCAGGACATTGGTTGAACTGGATATGGAAATTACAGCAGATGCCAATGAAATAGACAGGCGCAAAAGCATCACTGTTTTCCGAATTATACAGGAGGCAATTACCAACATAATGAGGCATTCCTGTGCTACGGCTACCGAAGTGAAGTTCAGGGAAACCCAACCAGGGAAATATGAATTTTATATCAGGGATAATGGTGTTGGTTTTAACCCTTCTAAAGTTAATAGAAGTAAATGTTTCGGCCTGATGGGCATGGAAGAGCGTGCCAGGTTGATCGACTGTCAGGTCAGGGTGGAATCTTCCCCGGGTAATGGGACTAAAGTTTCAATAATAATTTAATCGTAATGGCAAAAATATTACTTGCTGACGACCACAGGCTTGTACGAAGCGGACTGAAACAGATCATTAACCAGGATGCCCATCATGAGATTTTTGAAGCTTCCAATGCCGGGAGCATATTTAATTATTTGCAAAATGAAGAGATAAACCTTGTTATTCTGGATATAAATTTACCGGGTAAAAACGGGATTGAAATTCTACAACAAATGAAGGAGGAAGGTATGTCAATACCTGTCCTGGTACTTAGTATGTACCCTCCTGACCCGTATGCTGTCAGGGCTTTCAGGGCGGGTGCCATGGGTTACCTGACCAAAGACGCAGCTCCAACCGAAATGATGAAAGCTATCGATGATATTTTAAACGGGAAAAAATACATCAGCGTTCAATATACGGAAGATATTCTCGGACAACTGGCATCTCAACAAAACCAGACAGCTGATCACCGGAGTCTGTCCGATCGCGAATTCAACGTCTTTATCCGGTTGGCCCAGGGTGCCGGAATCAGCACTATTGCCGGGGAATTAAACTTAAGTGTAAAAACCATATCCACCTATAAAGCCCGTGTCATGGAAAAGATGAATATGCATACCCCGCAGGAACTGACTTCTTATGCGTTAAAGAATAACCTGATTAATGAAGTTTAATACTACTTTTTAATCTGAAAAATCACTGAATTTGTTATAGAAATATTGACGATTGAAAATCATGTCAACAAAAAAACCGGCAAACCTTTTTTCGGGTGTTGCCAGTTTAACCTGTCTTTTATAGCCAAGGATTTTCCTGACCCTTTTAATATCAGTGATTTATTTTTAGTTGGGAATTACCTGACAAAAGGACAATATCAAAATTTAGGCATTATTCGTATTTCTCAATAAATTCTTCTGCGAGGTCAACCAGAAATTTGGAGCCGATAAATAACGGGGTACGTTGATGAAGTTCATTAGGTATAATGTCGCGGATATTAGTGCCATATCCATTCGTGGCTTTTCCATCGGCTTGTTCGGCAATAAAGGCCATGGGATTATTTTCGTAAATCAGCCTGAGTTTCCCATTGGGGGCATTTCTTGTTTTTGGATAAATAAAAATACCGCCTTTGAGTAAATTCCTGTGAAAATCAGCAACCAATGTACCTATATACCTG
>CAZVAY010000061.1:0-11085 GCA_964625265.1 uncultured Sphingobacteriales bacterium
GCCTCCAAAACCATTTTCGTGTTGAAGGTTGATGTAAACTTTCTTCTTTTGTTCATGACAGTAATTTTAATGATTTATTCTCATTTCATTTACTGTCCTATTTTTGGCGGAATCATAGTGTAATACCGAAATGTGTTCAATCGTATAATTTCAGTTCGCTATTGCACATTTGAACGCAACTTGGTATAACAACTGAAAATTTGCAAACTCAAGTTCTTTCGTTCTATTTATATTCTTCAACAAACTTCCTCATTCCATGGAAGTCTTCTCCTGTATATTTTTTCTTTGAAACCAAATCCCCTTTTTCATCCCAGTTTTTTTGCCAGCCTATTTGGCAATAAAGCACATTATCGGCCGTCCATGCCCTGATATGATTTTCATCAACTTTCTCTTTAACTTCTTGAAAAGGTATTGATTTTGAAAACAGGTATTTTTCAGTATAAATATTACAAAGATTGGTTGAATAATTATAATCAAATACCAAAACATTTGGTTTGAACTTACTTACCGACTGCCTTTCCCCATTTTCATAATAATACACCCACTTTCCTTTCCTTCCATGGTTTTTATACCTTCCCTTGTAATTTATTTTTCCATTTGGATAATATCTGATAAATTTCCCATTTAAATAACCATTTTTCAGGTGGTATTTAACATCGATGTTATCATTTATGTCATAATATGCTTGCCATCCTGTGGCATAATTGTCAATGATGTTTAAAGGGCCAACTCCCAATTTTTTATTCATTATCAGATCTTCTCTCATATAGACAATTTTATGATCACATTCTGACTTTTTCAAGTGTGCAGTTGAAAAGTGAATTTTATCATTACCATCATGATAATATATCTTAAAACAGACATGCTTGAATAGTTTCTCAGTCTTTATTGTGTCATAAACCAATGACCTGGAAACGCTTTTCTTTTTCATTATTGGTTCCTTGCTAACATCTTCAACCTTAAAACCAATGGTATTTGATTCTGTTTGTGCAATTGAAACAAAATACATCATGCACAATAGATTTAACAGTATATATTTCATAATCTTACAAATTTTAAAAAATCAGGCTACCAGATAATCCGGTAACTTGTATATCCATTTAAAATAGATTGTAATGAACTGATACTAAAACTAATTCACGAATATAATAAAATTCTAAACCTTTTGCAAAAGAATATTTAAATGCTGCTTAATTGTTTTACTTATAATTTCCCTAAATTTACTGTAATAAATTGTTTTAACAAATTTTGTCCAGCTATTTAGGGGGTTAAGCCATACACATAGATGAATTTCGAATTGATGCTATTAAACTGGGGCAATCAGGTATCTATTTCTGCAATTTGATAAATGATGGAGAAGTTATTAAATCTGTAACATTTTCAATATTAGATTAAAAATTCAAACTCAGCAAAGATTAATTTTAATCAATATATTTTGCTGTATTTTGTAACAAATTGTTAATAAAATGAAATGGATTATTAAAGCAATAGTTCAAAAAACTATTTCTATTTTTCCCCAAAGTCATAGAATAAACTATTGGTTTCAAAAGAATATAACCAAGGGAGTGAATTTAACTGATCAACTTCTAGTGGATAAACTCAATCATTTAAGAAAACATGCAGTAACGTTTCAAAACATTAATAGCCAGACACCTAAAACTTGTCTAGAGTTAGGTACTGGTTGGTATCCTATAATTCCTCTTGGATTTTATTTGCTTGGAAGTGATAATATTTATACGATAGACATAACTAACCTTCTTAAGCTGGATAATCTAAAATTGGCAATAAAAAAACTCATTGAGTTCAAAAATATATCTGATTATATCCAAGTTGATGATAAAAGATTAGAAGAGCTACAGCAAATATCAAATTCAAATCAAACAATGGATCAGATACTTAAAAGATTGAATATTACTTATCTTGTTGAAGATGCCAGAAAACTTAATCTTAGTAGTAATTCTATTGATTATATTGTATCAAATAATGTTCTTGAACATATTAAGGAAGAAATTTTAATTGATATTTTATTTGAATTCAAAAGAATACAATCACCAAATGGAATGCAAAGTCACTTTATAGATATGTCGGATCATTTTTCTCATATGGACTCATCTATTAGTAATTTCAACAATCTTAAATTCAACAAATTCATATGGAGTTTAATTGATAATTCTGTTCAACCTCAAAACAGATTGAGAATCAATCAATATCGTAAGTTAGTTTTAAATGATTATAAAATCCTTGAAGAAGAAAATCGGATAGGTGATAAGAATGCATTGGGTAAAATAAGGTTAGCCAAACCTTTTAATCAGTTTGATAAAATTGATATTGCAGTAACACATAGTCATTTATTTTTAAAATTAAAACAATAAAATTTTATTAAGGATTTCTTTAATTGTACTACAATCAAAATAAGTTGTGGAGCTTAACTTTTTTTAGTCAATAATTTTTTCATTAGCATCATCCAATACATCATCTCCAAAACTTTCAAGATAGATTTGTGTTGTTTTTGAATTGGTGTGCCCTAAACCATCAGCAATGGTTTCAACTTAGTAACCTACTTTTATTGTTAATACTGAGCTTTACTTTTTCATGTTTAATCGCCTTGGTGGTTTTTACTTTTTAATAATTTGTTTATAAATACAAACATACTTGTCTTATCAAAATATCTTCCATGTGCTTTGCCCCCGGGCAAGTATCGTATATTTCTTTAATATTTATGATTTTATAGTATTTTCGCAACTCTTAAAAATCAAATTAAAAGTAAAAAATTATGTTTAAAGGACATCCAAAGGGGCTCTATGTTGCATTCTTTGCCAACATGGGTGAGCGATTCGGTTACTACACTATGCTGGCTATTTTTGTGCTTTACCTACAAGCCAAATTTGGCTGGTCAGCCACACAGGCAGGACAGGTATATGGTGGTTTTCTTTTCGGTATCTATTTTCTGCCATTATTGGGCGGGTACATTGCCGATAATATTCTTGGGTACGGAAAAACCATTGTTATAGGGACTATCATCATGTTCCTTGGATATGGTTTGCTGGCCTATCCCGGTATGGGAGAATATTTTATTTACGGTGCCCTGGCCATCATATCCCTGGGGACCGGATTATTCAAAGGGAATCTGCAGGCCCTGGTTGGCAACCTGTACGATGATCCAAAATATAGTAAATTCAGGGATTCCGCCTTCAACATATTCTATATGGGTATCAATATCGGGGCATTCTTTGCACCCAATGCTGCCCGTGGTATCAGTAACTGGATACTCTCGAAAGAAGGGCTTTCGTACAATAAAGCCATTCCTGACCTGGCACACAAGTTCCTGAATGGCGAACTTGGTGACACCACCCAGCTTATGGCACTGGCCAAAGAGCAAATGGGCGATTCCTTTACAACACTGGCTGATTTCAGTCAGCAGTACATCAATACACTGTCTAAATCGTACAATGCCGGGTTCGGGATCGCTGCTTTGAGTATGATTGTATCCGTGTTGATATTTATTGGTTTCCGGAAATATTATAAGCATGCTGATGTAACCCACAAGCAACAAAAACAAACTGGTGGTAGCGAAGTCGTGGAACTTTCTCAAAAGCAAACCCGTGACAGGCTGGTTGCACTTGGTCTTGTATTCTTTGTGGTGATGTTCTTCTGGATGGCTTTCCACCAAAACGGGTTTACGCTGACCATTTTTGCCAGAGACTACACCGTGGAGGCAGTAAGCAGGACATCCGCAATTTTCTTTAACCTGAGTTCTTTCCTGCCCCTGCTATTCGTAATCATTGGAATAGTACTCTTGGTTGGTAAAAACAACAAAATCCAACTCAGATTGATTGGATTGGGGATCTCCCTTATTTGTGCTTACGTTGCCTATAAAGTGATATCAGGCTTCCAACCTGACGGCAATCCGATCTCACCTGAGATATTCCAGCAATTTAACCCCATATTTATTGTCTTTATGACGCCTGTCATCGTTGGGCTTTTTAGTTGGTTGCGCAAGCGGGATAAAGAGCCTTCATCACCCAAAAAAATTGGTATTGGTATGCTCATTACCGCTGTTGGATTTAGTATTATGGTCCTGGCATCACAAAATTTACTCAGCCCGGCTGATCTTGAAGGTGGAGTTTCAGATACTCTTCGTTCACCATACTGGTTAATAGGCACCTATTTCACCCTTACAATTGCCGAACTTTTCCTAAGCCCCATCGGTATATCATTTGTTTCGAAGGTAGCTCCGCCTCAATATAAAGGTCTTGCACAGGGAGGCTGGCTGGGTGCTACAGCTCTTGGTAACCTTATGGCAGGGCTCATAGGGCCATTCTGGGATAAATGGGAATTATGGCAATTCTTCCTTTTGTTAGTTGTGCTATGCATTCTTTCAGCAATATTCATTTTTAGTATCCTGAAAAGGCTTGAAAAATCCACGAACTCATAACAAGGTATTTCATGAACAAAAGCCCCTTAATCCGGGGCTTTTTTTATGTCGAATTTTTCAATATCCACCCGGATTAACCAGAAACATTTATTAAAATGTATTTTTGCTAACAAAATCCGTATTCATGGACTTATTCAGTACAATCATCAAACGCGTACTTGAGATCAGAAGGAAAATACCTACCGAGATGAATACTGTCCAACCCATTGTATATCAAAGGAAAGAACTTCGCAAACTACTTAAGAAAGCTCAGGACACCGCATTTGGAGAAGAATATGGATTTGAAAAAATACTGGCTAACGAGCATAATACAATTCAGGCATTTAAAAGTACAGTACCCATCCATGATTACAACAGTATTTACAAAAAATGGTGGTACCGTCTATTAAACGGAGAATCATTTGTTACCTGGCCAGGACGTGTCAGGTACTTTGCCCTCAGTTCAGGCACATCTGAAGCCTCCAGTAAACAGATACCGGTTAGTTCTGCGATGATCAGGGCGATAAAGAAAACATCGATAAGGCAAATTTTGGCATTATCCGCCTACGATTTCCCTACAGAATTTTTCAACAAAGGAATTTTAATGCTAGGCGGCAGTACACACCTGCATTTTAATGGAACTTATTATGAGGGTGACCTTTCGGGTATATCGGCCAAAAATATCCCCTTTTGGTTTCAGCATTTTTATAAACCCGGTAAACGTATTGCTAAAGAAAGGGAATGGCAAACAAAACTGGACGAAATTGTCCGAAAAGCAAAAGACTGGGACATTGGAGTAATTTGCGGTGTACCTGCGTGGTTGCAAATTCTGATGGAACGAATAATTGATCATTATAATCTGAATACCATACACGATATCTGGCCTAACCTGTCGGTTTATGCATGGGGTGGTGTTTCCCTTGACCCCTATAAAAAAGGTTTTGACAAGTTACTCGCCAAACCACTTGTTTACATGGAAACCTACCTTGCCTCCGAAGGTTTTATTGCCTACCAGTGCAGGCCCAACACCCATTCACTGAAACTGGTATTGGATAATGGGTTGTTCTATGAATTTATACCTTTTACTGAAGATAATTTTGACGCGGGCGGAAATATGTTACCCAATCCCAAAACCCTGACAGTTGATCAGGTTGAACTAAATAAAGATTATGCAATATTGCTGTCAACCTGTGCAGGTGCCTGGCGATATCTCATAGGTGACACCATAAAATTCACTAACCTGGACATTCCAGAAATTCAAATAACCGGAAGGACCAAGCATTTTATGAATCTTTGCGGAGAACATCTGTCACAGGAAAATATGAACAGGGCGATCAGGATGCTCGAAGATGAATTCAATATTGATATCAGGGAATTCTCACTAACCGGAGTGGAACACGATTCTATGTTTGCCCATAAATGGTACCTCGGTTGTTCTGATCCTATTGATGAAAAACTGACAGCGGATAAATTAGATTCCTATCTTAAAATCCTGAATGATGATTACAGGGTCGAAAGAATTGCTGCCATCAAAAACATAATAGTTGAATATCTGCCATTAAATGTTTTTTACAATTTTATGAAAATAAAAGGCAAGGAAGGGGGGCAACATAAATTCCCCAGGGTATTAAAAGGGGCTATCCTGCAGGAGTGGATCTCATATCTGAATGACAATAATTTTAAACAGACGCGATGATACACCCAATACTTGAAGGTATATTGTTAGGGCTTACGTTGAGCGTCCTGCTGGGGCCGGTGTTTTTTGCCCTGTTACAAACAAGTATTAATAAAGGGTTCTTTGCCGGTTTATCAATGGCCATCGGAATTCTGGCAGGTGACTCTTTTCTCATCCTTATTTCCTATCTTGGTTTAAGCCAGATTATTTCAAACAACAGCTTTGCATTTTATTTTGGCATTGCCGGGGGAATATTGCTAATTGTTTTTGGACTCATCACATACAGAAAAAAAATCCGCTTTAAAGACATGCGGCCAAAACCCTCCATGGTAGCTCCATCCAAGTCTTTTAAAAGGATGTTTCAGGGATTTATTTTAAATATCAGTAATCCTTTTGTTTGGATATTCTGGATTTCCGTTGTCAGTGCTGTCCATTCCAATTACGGGGATAATACAATATATCTGGGTGCTTTCTTTGTATCTACAATGGCAACTGTATTTACAACGGATGTACTAAAATCATATCTTGCCCACAGAATTAAAAGGCTTATCAGGCCCCGGACTATGGTCATTATTAATAGGGTTGTTGGAATTGTACTGATTATTTTGGGCTTAGTACTTCTCGGACGTGTTTTTTATAATTTCCAAATGTAATATGAGAGCCGTTGTTCAAAGAGTAAATAAAGCAACCCTCAGTATCGACAGAGAACTTTTTTCTGAAATATCCACAGGCTTGCTGATACTTCTCGGTATTGAGGAAAGTGATGAAAACAGTGATGCCGAATGGCTGGCTCATAAGGTTGGCCATCTGAGAATTTTTCCTGACAAGGAAGGGTTAATGAACCTCAGTGTTAAAGATATTGAAGGCGAGGTTATGGTCGTTAGCCAGTTTACGCTGCATGCCAGCACAAAAAAAGGCAACAGACCTTCATTTATTCGCGCTGCTAAGCCCGTGAAAGCTATTCCTATGTACGAATATTTCATTTCTGAATTGGAAAAAGTAATAGCCAAACCGGTAAAGACAGGCAGGTTTGGAGCTATGATGGATATTTTGTTGGTCAATTCCGGGCCTGTGACCATTGTGATTGATACCCGCAATAAAGAATAGAAAAATTATCTACCCCAATTCTCCGGGTTTCTCCTCCATTCCGTAAGCATGTCAACCTGGCCCTCAGAAATATATCCCGATGATAATGCTTCTTCAACCAGCACATTATAGTCGGAAAGAGTATAATATTCAAGTCCGATTTGTGAAGCATAATCTCTGGCCCGGGCAAAATCATAAGAAAAAATAGCTATTAAGCCGGCTACCCTGACATGCATCTCCCGTAGTTTTTCAACCACACCAAATGATGACATACCAGTTGATATCAGGTCTTCCACAACAACTGTTTTCAGTCCGTCTTCAATTTTCCCCTCCACTAAATTTTTTCTGCCATGTCCTTTTGAATTTGTTCGTGCATAAGCCATCGGTAAATTCAACTGGTCGGCTAAAAGGGCAGCATGTGAAATACCGGCAGTGGCAACACCGACTATAGCCCTGGCGGAAGCGAATTTTTCTTTCACAATCCCGCTTAATTTAACTTTTACAAAGGTCCTGACATCAGGATATGACAATAATAATCTGTTATCGCAATAGATGGGGGATTTCCAACCCGATGCCCATGTAAAAGGCTCCTCAGGCCTTAAAATGACAGCTTCTTTTTCAAGCAGTAACCTGGCAATTTCTCTGGCCGTTTTTTCATGATAAATCATATTGCAAAACTAAATAAAATATCCAGTTTCAAAAGATTTATCATAGTCAAATTGATTGATATATTCTATTAAACCTCCGTACGCTCATTATTACATCATTATATTTAATATGTTTAATATAACACAGATTTTCCTGTTAATCAGCATGACTGTTAATGATAAAAAAAACACTGAATAAATTTGATTTTTTTTTGGAAATATTTAAAAAATCATATATTAGCCTGTGAATATAATCACAGTTTAGTGCATTTAAACAAATTAATATATAACTCATTTTAATATCTTGATATGATACAGAAAGCGATTGACCCGGACAAACTGGAATGTATGGCTGGTAAACTTAAAGCCATTGCACATCCTGTAAGGATAGCAATTATTGATATGTTGGAGAAAAATGAAAAGTTGAGTGTCACACAAATTCAGCACAACCTTAATATTGAGCAGGCTGCCACTTCCAACCATTTGAGGATTTTAAAGGATCAGGCTATCGTTAAATCCTTGCGTGACGGTAAAAAGAAATACTATTCGCTGAAATTGCTCAAACTTGCAGAGATTGTCAGTTGTGTTGAAAAATGTGCTGACTAATACAGCTCATTTTTATAAGGGATTGCAGTATTAGAAGTAACTTTCAAACATGTAATTGCACTTACAGGCCATGCGCCCGAAAAGGCATTTGCTATGAATGAATTGCCCGCCTGCTATTTTTCTAACGAATTGGATAAGGCATATTACAGGCCGGTAGGTTTTTTCATCAATAACCGGCACTAATCCCTTTTGCCAGAAGTATTTTCCTTAGGTTTTCAACAATTCACCCTGTTGAAATTCCCTTTCTTTAGCTGATTTTGGGTTAAGTTTGAGTCAGATTAATCCTCCCATTATGGATTTGAATCAAATTCAAACACCCACTTTTGTTGTCAATACAGGCCAGTGCCGGCAAAATATTCAAAAAATTAAGCATAAGGCCGACAGGGATCAGGTACTTTTCCGGCCACATTTCAAAACACACCAATCAGTACATATTGCAGGGCTTTTTAAGGAAGCGGGCATTAAGGCAATCTGTGTTTCTTCCGTTTCGATGGCGAAGCAATTTATCCAACAAGGCTGGAAAGATATAACCATTGCATTCCCATTTAACGTCAGGGAGATAAACAGGCTGAAAGACCTGCAACTCAGGGCCAGGATCAATATCCTGATTGATAATCCTGATACAGCATTAATTCTGGATCATGCCACCGAACTGGAAACCGGATTTTTTATTGAAATCGATACAGGTTATCACAGAAGTGGCATCCCCGCTGAAAATATTCGTGAAATTTCTTCTTTGCTCAACCTGGTTAAGAATCCTCAACTGAAGTTCAAAGGGTTTTTAAGCCATTTCGGGAACAGTTACTCAGCCTCTTCGGTTTCTGAAATAAAAAATATCTTCAAGTCAGGAATAAAGCAATTGAATTTATTAAAAAGTCAATTTATCCGGGAATATCCTGAAATCATCATCTCTGTTGGGGACACTCCCACTGCCAGCCTGGTAGATGATTTTAGCGGTGTTGGCGAAATCAGGCCGGGAAACTTTGTTTATTACGATGTCTTTCAGTATTTCCTTGGTTCATGCCTGGCTTCAGAAATTGCCTGTTATGTGGCCTGCCCGGTAGTATCCCTGAAAAAAGAAAGACAGGAAGCCATTATTTACGGAGGCGGAGTTCATCTATCCAAAGAAAGTGTGGCCACGGAAAGCGGAACCAACATCTATGGGTTGGCAGGCATCATTCATTCGGATTTTACCATTTCCACCCTTCCCGGTGCTGTTGTCAGTTCCTTGTCGCAGGAACATGGCATTATCCGGTTTGAAAATAATTTCCCCGATTGGGCTAAACCCGGTGCTTTAATTGGCGTGCTACCTGTTCACTCCTGCCTGACAGCGAATTTGATGAAAGACAAAACAATTTTTATTGATAAAAACCAGCAAATATGAAAATCAATAATCTGGGAACTGAAAATTCACTTGTACAAACAATAATGAAAGACCTGCGCCAGATTCAAACCCAGGACAACAAGTATGTCTTTAGAAAAAATATCGAACGCATGGGTGAAATCATGGCATACGAGATCAGTAAAACACTTCATTATTCACCCACCGAAGTTAAAACTCCTTTGGGACAATGTACAATACCTGAAATAACGGATAATATTGTGATTGCATCCATAATGAGGGCCGGATTGCCATTGCACAACGGAATTTTAAATTATTTTCACTGGGTTGAAAATGCCTTTATTTCTGCTTACAGAAAACACAGTTCTGAAACAGCATTTTCGATAAAAATTGAATATTTGTCAGCACCATCCCTGAATGGTAAAGTGCTGATCCTGGCTGACCCCATGCTGGCAACAGGCTTGTCCCTGGTAGGTGTTTACCGGCAACTCATGCAATATGGAAAACCCGCCTATACGCATCTTGTTTCTGTCATTTCCGCACAGCAGGGAATTGACTATTGCCTGAAAGAATTAGCCAATGGGCCCGCAACCCTGTGGACAGCAGCCACTGACCCGTCACTCAACGATAAAGCCTATATTGTTCCAGGGCTGGGCGATGCCGGTGACCTTGCTTTTGGAGAGAAAATCTAATTCAACTAAATGTTACGGGAAAAAAGATTTTAACTTTTTGAAACAGGAAAATAAATAGAGCATATTCCTGGAAATCAAAAAACCTTATTAGGTGTTTTTAATTCAAATGCTTTTCAAGCTTTTTCATTTCGAGCACTGCATCTGCCCCTTTGTAAAGAATATTGTAGACGGTTTTTACAATGGGCATATGAGTACGTTTGGCCCTGATGATGCTATAAAATGATTTTACGGCATAATAGCCCTCAGGGACCATGTTCATTTCCATGATAGCGGCATTAGGTGAGTAACCATGACCGATCATGGTGCCGAAAGTACGGTTCCGGCTAAGCTGCGAAAAGGAAGTGACCAACAAGTCACCGAGATAACCGGAATTCATGATCTTCTTCGATGTATTGTTGCAATGTGCAATGAGAAAACGGTTCATTTCGCGGATGGCATTGGATACTAAAACTGCCAGAAAATTATCGCCATAACCTATTGAGTGGCTGATTCCTGCAGCGATAGCATAAATATTTTTCAGAACCGAGGCGTACTCAAGTCCACCAACACCGTCCGTCAGCCTTATCCTGATTGTGGGATCGTTTATCAGGGAAGCTACTTTGGATGCTGTTGCTTTGGAAGTT
>CAZVAY010000062.1:0-11054 GCA_964625265.1 uncultured Sphingobacteriales bacterium
TGTACAACCAATTGCCTGGCACCCATGGCCAGTGTTTTACATAAGAAATTTGGGATTGTCAAAGGGATTATGAACACCATCCATTCCTATACCAACGATCAGAAGCTGCTTGACCTTCCTCATAAAGACCTGAGAAGGGCACGTGCTGCTGCCATGTCCATCATTCCTACCAGCACCGGTGCTGCCAAAGCAGTTGGTTTGGTTATTCCTGACCTAATGGGCAAACTGGACGGACTTGCCATGCGTGTCCCGACACCTGACGGTTCGGTTGTTGACCTGACCTGTGAACTGGCAACGGATACCACCAAAGAAGAGATCAACAGCGCTATGAAAACTGCTGCTGAAAATGAACTAAAAGGAATTCTGGAATATTCCGAAGAACCCCTTGTCAGCATTGATATTGTGGGCAACCCCCATTCATCTGTTTTCGACTCAGGGCTGACATCTGTCAAAGACGGCAGGTTTGTTAAAGTGATCTCCTGGTACGACAATGAGTTTGGTTATTCCAACCGTCTTGTTGATGTAGTTAAAAAGCTGATTGCCTTAGGCTAATATAATAAGTAAAGTGTCCTGTCGCTCCCTCCCGGCATGTTCGGGAGCGGGGAGGAAAGTCCGGACAGCACAGAGCACGGCACTTCCTAACAGGAAGGCATCCTTGCCCCCGGGCGAAGGGTGACGGAAAGTGCCACAGAAAGGGAAACTGCCCATGTTGAAGTTTCGGCTTCAGCAGGCGATGGTGAAAAGGTGGTGTAAGAGACCACCGGTACCGTTGGCAACAGCGGTAGCCAGGTAAACCCTGCCGGCTGAAAGGCCACGTATACCGGAGTATCCCGGATTCGTCCGGGAAAGAAGGCTGCTCGCCTGAACCTCCGGGGGGTGGGCCGTTCGAGGTTGATGGTGACTTCAACCCCAGATAAATGACAGGAACCCTGGTTTATTCCGGGGAACAGAATCCGGCTTACAGCTTTACTTTTTTACAATCCCCCCTTGCGGAGGGATTTTTTTTTGTCTTCAGGAATCCTTAATTTTCCGCATCATTTCAACCTGAAATAAATGACTTCCCGCACAGATGAAAATATGTTTTTCGAAAAAAGCCTGAAGTTCCTCCAAATGGCAGACAAGGGTATTCCTGCCCCTGATGTGGCGAAAAAGATCATTGAAGATTTGCGGCAGCTTATTCGTTATCACGAAAATAAATACTATATCAAAAATGCCCCTGTCATCAGCGATTTTGATTATGACAAGCTGGAAAGGTTCCTGAAAGACATTGAGTCGAAATACCCTGAACTGGACATGCCCGATTCACCAACCCGCAGGGTAGGCACTGATTCATTAAAAGAATTCAGCCAGGTAGAACACAAGTATCCCATGCTTTCCCTCGGCAACACTTATTCGAAAGAAGAATTACAGGATTTTATCCAACGGATCAGGAAAGCAATAGGAGATAATTTCAAGCTGGTTTGTGAACTTAAATATGACGGAACTGCAATAGGCATTACCTACAGGAATAGATCCTTGTACCGCGCAGTTACCCGTGGGGACGGGACCAAAGGCGATGATGTAACCCAAAATGTAAAAACTATCCGCTCAGTTCCATTGGTTATTGAAGGAAAAAACATCCCGGATGAGTTTGAGATCAGAGGAGAGATTTTCATCCCGAAAAAGGGATTTGCAGAGATGAATGCACTGCGTGAAGAAATTGGCGAGAGCGCCTTTGCCAATCCACGCAATGCAGCAGCCGGAACATTAAAAATGCTTGATTCCAGGGTGGTAGCTACACGGCCACTTGATTGCATACTCTATTATCTTCTTGGGGAAAAACTCCCGTCACGATCACACTTTGAAGACCTTAAGGCCGCCAGGTCGTGGGGATTGAAAATACCGGAACACATCCGGCTTTGCCAAAATGAAGAGGAGGTATTTACCTTTATTGACTACTGGGACAAAAACCGCGAATCGTTGCCCTATGAGATTGATGGTATTGTTATCAAAGTGGACAACACAGACCAGCAGGCAGAACTGGGATTTACGGCAAAAACACCCCGTTGGGCAATAGCCTATAAATTCAAGGCCGAGCGTGTACTTTCCCAATTACTTTCCATCGATTACCAGGTGGGAAGGACAGGAGCAATTACCCCAGTGGCCAATCTGGAACCGATTTACCTGGCCGGGACAACAGTAAAACGGGCTTCTCTTCATAACAAAGACCAAATGGAAATATTAGGCTTGCGGCTGGGCGATAGTGTTTTTGTTGAAAAAGGGGGCGAAATAATCCCGAAAGTTGTGGGAGTCGACATAAAAGGAAGGAAAGGTAGTGAGCAGATTATTGAATACATAACCCATTGTCCTGAATGCCATACTGAACTTGTCAGGCGCGAAGGAGAAGCGAAACATTTTTGCCCTAACCAAAATTCCTGTCCACCGCAAATACTGGGAAAGATTGAACATTTTATTAGTCGTAATGCCATGGATATCAGGGCAGGTGAAGCAATCGTGGAGCAATTGTTTAAAGAATCCCTGGTCAAAGATATCAGTGACCTTTACCAGCTACAGGCCCATCAACTTGAAAAACTGGAAAGATTTGGAAAAAAATCTGCTGAGAACCTGGTAAAGAGTATCGAAAATTCAAAAAAGGTTTCTTTTCCCAGGGTATTATATGCCTTAGGGATCAGGTATGTAGGAGAAACGGTTGCCAAAACTCTTGCCCGTGAGTTTCAATCCATTGATAACCTGCAAAACGCTACCATAGAACAAATGATTGCCGTTGAAGAGATCGGGGAAAAGATTGCCCAAAGTGTATGGGATTATTTCAATGACCCTTATAACAGGATGCTGGTTGATAAACTACGGTCTGCAGGTGTGTGCTTTGAAATAAAAGAAGATCATATAATCGAGTCTCGGGGAAAGTTGACTGGGAAAACAATAGTGATCAGCGGAACCTTTGAAAATTTCTCAAGGAATGAGATCAGGGAACTTGTCGAACGAAACGGAGGTAAACTATCGGGTTCGGTCTCATCCAAAACGTCCTATATCATTGCCGGGGAAAATATGGGGCCTGAAAAGAAAAAGAAAGCTGAAAAAGCAGGAATCCCGCTTATTTCAATTATGGAATTTTTACAAATGATTGAATAGAAGCTTATTTGTTCCCTGCCTTTTTGAATTGGTCTTTGTACCTTTTCTTCATCCAGTCAGGCATATCCTTTTTCATTTCTTCCAGTTGTTCCGAACCATATTCGTAATCCGTACGCAATATCTGGAAAGTGGTACGCCTGTTTTGCTGATGTTGGTCTTCAGTACAGTCAATGCCGGGGCCCACGCCATTTTCGCAACTACAATTGTTAGCCAGTTGTGTTTCCCCATAACCTTTTGGCTCCATCCTGTCAAGAGGGATACCTTTCCAAACCAGGTAATCAACAACTGCCTGGGCCCTGTTATTTGATAGCTCAATGTTATATTCGTATGTGGCACGACAGTCAGTATGGGAAGCCAGCTCAATAACAATATAAGGATGTTTCATCAAAATATTATAGAGCGAGTCAAGAATCACCATTGACTCGGGCCTGAGGTCGTATTTGTCGAGGTCATAATAGATACCTTCAAGCTCAATGGCTTCGGTAATGAACGGGTCAAGATAAAGATCACGAACAAAGTCTTCTGAAAACTCAAGGCCCGTTGTAGATACAAATTTCTCTTCACTGTCGAAGAAATATTTTTTGTATGCCGAAACAGCATATTCATTTTCCGGATCCAGCTTAAAGGTATAATATCCTGAATTATCCGAGGTAGCTGTCAGGTTTAAAGTGTCATTAATAACGAGTGAAACTGTTGCACCGGGAATAATTTCTTTTGTTTTCAGGTTAAAGATTGTCCCGCTTAGGTTGTATTCCAACGGGGTCATATAAAAACGATAAATGTCATCACCCCTGCTACCCGGCCTGTTTGATGAGAAATATCCTTTGTATCCTTTGGCTACAGTACCTCCGGGTTCTACAATAATCCCAAAATCATCGCCACCTGAGTTAACAGGTGATTTCATATTGACCGGTTCACTCCATTTGCCGTCATCACCTTTTTCGGAATAAAATATATCCAAACCACCAATACCGGGATGCCCTGTTGAGCTGAAATACAACCTTTTGTTTGTATAGGAAAAGGGAAACATTTCGTTACCGTCAGTATTGATCACAGAGCCCAGGTTGACAGGGTCGCCCCATGTTCGTCCACGCTTAACATAAGAAGATACCCAAATATCCAACCCGCCTTGTCCGCCTTCCATATCAGACACAAAATAGAGTTTGTTACCATCAGGTGATAAAGTAGGATGGGCGTACATGATAAATGAATCGTTACAGAAAGATAAAGGTTCCGGTTCTCCCCATACTTTCCCTTTTTTCCTGGTGGCAAAGATGCGGCAGTTGTGTCCTTTTCCTTTGGCATCGTTACACTGAGTGTAATACATGGTGGTCATCCGCTTGTCAAAACAGGCAGTTCCTTCGTTAAATTTGGTATTGACTATTTCGTCTTCATCAATCCTGACCGGTTTCTCCAACCTGTCGAGGTTCCTTTTCCTGCTTTTGTTGGCAATAAAAAGGTCTGTGTGGCTTTCACCCGTCCATTCATAAGCTTTACCCCCTGTTGTTCCTTCCATGTCAGAGGTAAATATCATTGCACCCCGTTTGTAAAACACAGGTGAAAAATCATTGGAACGGGAATTCAGGGGTTTAAAATTTTCAACTACATATCTTGTTTTGCCGTTTTTCCATTTAAGCGCCATTTCACAAGCGTCAACAGATGCCTGTCCCTTTTCATCTCCGGGAACCTCCCTGACGTAATCCTTAAACTTAATAAGCGCTTCTTCATACTTTTCCTGGTTGCGCATCATATCAGCTTCGTTGTAGATACAAATTGGGTCTGAACTGGTATACTTCTGGGCTTTTTTATACTGCGTTTCTGCCCTTTTGTATTCGCTCATGTTTTTATAGGCATCTGCAATTTTAACGTTTATATCATACCTGATTTTTTTATCCTTTGTCTTTTTATATACTTTTTTATACATATCAACAGCCGTGGTAAACTGGTACAGGTCGTAAGCCTCATTGGCTTTCTCGAGTGATCCCGTGGTTGAACAGCTACTTAAAATGATTGTTAATGCAAAGAATAATGATACAAGAGAGATTGTTCGGACACCCATATTCGCAAATTTTAATCCCGGTTCGTTGTCAATTATTTTTTGTTAATAATTGTTTCAGTCAGTTATTGCAATAGCAAAGATAAACGATTTGAAAAAAAATAACTCTTGTTTGTTGAATTTATTTTATTTCCGTCACTCATTGTGATAAGGGTGGTTTTTGAGAATTGTCATAGCCCGGTAAAGTTGTTCAAGAAAAAACATCTTTGCCATTTCATGGGTAAAAGTCATTTCAGATAAAGAAATGAGTTTGTCGGCCCTGTCCCTGAGTTGCTGGTGAAAACCGTATGCCCCACCTGATATAAAGATTAGCTTTTTATTAACCCGTGAAAAAGTTTCACCCAGATACCTGGCAAAATCTACCGATGACATTTTTACACCCTTTTCATCAAGTAATATGAGGTAATCACCGGCAGTAATCTTCGAAAGCAGTTGTGTTGCCTCATCCCGGAGTCTATCTTTTTTTTGAGCCGGTACAAACTCCCTGACATCAACTTTCAGAAACCTTTTTAACCGGACAAGGTAAAATTCCACACCGTCATTGACGAACCCTGGCGATGTTTTTTCCGGCATCCAGTATTCAATTTTCATATGCGGGGTTAGTCGTTTTTGATATCAGTCAAAACTTCACAGCCTTTTTCCGTAATCAGAATAGTATGTTCATACTGTGCCGATAATTTACCATCAATCGTCCGTGCTGTCCAACCGTCTTTTTTGTCTATTTTGGTACGTGCTTTCCCCTGGTTGATCATAGGTTCAATGGTGAATATCATACCCGGCTTCATCAGTTTGCCGGAGTTTTTTTCAGCAATATGTTGTATCTCGGGGGGCTCGTGGAACCTAAGGCCAACCCCGTGGCCGCAAAACTCGTAAACAACGCTAAAACGATTTCTTTTGGCATACATCCCTATTTCATATCCGATATTACCAAAAGGATTGCCCGGATAACATTGTTCAATTCCAATATCGAGGCACTTTTGGGTTACATCCAGTAGCTTTTGGGTTTCTTCCGGTATTTCTCCCACGATAAACATCCGGCTGGTATCCCCATAATATCCATCCAGAATGGTGGTTATATCAATATTAATAATATCCCCATTTCTCAGAAGAGTCTTCTTGGAAGGAATACCATGGCAAACAACATCATTGGGCGATATACAGGTTGACTTAGGAAATCCATTATAATTGAGAGGTGCGGGAATAGCTCCATGAGACCGGATAAATTCATCCGTTTTCTTGTCTATACTATTGGAATCTATGCCTTCTTTCACCAATGAACCGGCATAATCAAGGGCTTTTGCAGCAAGAATGCTACTTTTCCTGACACCTTCAATCTGCTCAGGTGTTTTAATCAGTATTTTTTCAGCCATTAATACTCCCTTTTTTCAAATTTCTCATTATCCCTATCCTTCAACCTTTTGTAAATTAAGTAAATGATGATAATAATAACGGCTATCGGGACGGCTGAAAATAAAAATGATATGGTAAAACCTGCAAACATATTTATAAATTTAATTCATCTTCTTCCGTGTCATTATCTTCAGTAGGCGATGTTCTTAAAAAGATCAAATAGATCAGAAATAATACAACGGCTATCGGAACAAAGATCTCGACAAATCTCATGAAAGAATCACCGAACATCAGCCTAATTTAACGGCTGTGCCATAGGCAAGAATTTCGGCACTTCCCTGCATGATCATAGAGGTCGAAAACCTGATATTGACCACTGCATCAGCGCCCAGCCTTTCAGCATCTTTTGACATCCGGTACAGGGCTTCCTCCCGGGAATCGGCAATTAACCTGGTGTATTCGGATATTTCTCCACCAACAATATTTTTCAATCCTGCGAAAATATCCCTTCCAATATTCCTTGCCCTGACGGTATTGCCTCTTGCAATGCCCATGGCTTCCTTAATTTCCCTTCCGGGAATCGTTAATGTTGTTGTTAAAATCATTTTATATTAATTTAATAATTTCGGATTCGGGAGATATTTTTTTAACCAGCCCGCTTAAAACGTTGCCGGGCCCCACTTCCGTGAAAGCTGATGCACCATCAGCAACCATCTGCCTGATACTATGAGTCCATTTCACCGGAGAAGTTAGTTGTGCAATCAGGTTCTCTTTAATAACAACTTCGTCATCTGCCCCCATGGCTGTAGCATTCTGGTAGATTTTACATAAGGGTTTTGAAAATTCAGTTTTTTCAATAGCCGATGCCAGCTTTTCCCGTGCCGGTTCCATCAAGGGTGAATGAAAAGCGCCCCCGACTTTAAGCGGTAATGCCCGCCTGGCACCTTTTTCCTTGAGCAACTCACAAGCCTTGTTAATCCCTTCCACACTACCGCTGATAACAATCTGACCGGGAGAATTGTAATTAGCCGGAACGACTATTTCATCAATTCCGGCACATACTTCTTCAATAATACTGTCATCCAGGCCAAGAATAGCTGCCATAGTCGATGGCTCCAGCTCACAAGCAAACTGCATGGCATTGGCTCTTTCAATCACCAGCCTGAGGGCATCTTCAAAACGGAGTGCCTTACAGGCAACAAGGGCTGAGAATTCACCCAGTGAATGTCCTGCAACCATATCGGGTTTAAATTCTGAAACATATACTACCGAACTGGCTATAGAATGGATAAAAATTGCAGGTTGTGTAATTTTCGTTTGCTTCAATTCTTCTTCCGTGCTGGCAAACATGATATCAGAAATGCGAAAACCGATTATCTCGTTGGCTTTTTCAAAAAGGTCTCTGGCTTCCTTGTTTTCAGTGTAAAGGTCTTTGCCCATCCCTACAAACTGGGCTCCCTGCCCGGGAAAAATATACGCTCTTTTCATTGAATTTCGTTTTGAATTGTAAACTGACTTTTCATTGATTTAAAATGCAAAGATAAGGCTATCTGACAAACAGGAAACCTATTATAAACCAGTCCCGAAGTTAGCTTAACAAAAAAACTTCTTAGCTTTGTTTCAAAAATATACCATGATAATCGTTACAGGTGCTGCAGGATTTATAGGGAGTTGTTTTGTGTCAAAACTCAATGAAGATGGTTTTGAAGATATTGTTGTTGTAGATGACTTTTCAAATGAAGAAAAAAATAAAAACCTTGCTGGTAAAAAGATCACGTTAAAAGTAGAACGGGATCAGTTTTTTGATTGGTTAAAGCAAAATAATGAGCTGGTCCAGTTTGTGGTTCACCTGGGTGCCCGAACAGATACCACGGAGTTTGATACCCGGATTTTCGACAAACTTAACCTGGGTTTCAGCAAAAAAATCTGGGAGGCCTGTATTCAATTTGGCCTTCCATTAATTTACGCATCCTCGGCTGCTACCTATGGTGATGGCAGCCTGGGTTATGATGACAAACACGCACTTGTACCTAAACTTCAACCGCTTAATCCTTACGGCATTTCCAAAAACGAATTTGATAAATGGGCACTGAAGCAGGAAAAAATGCCCTATTTCTGGGCAGGGTTCAAATTTTTCAATGTTTACGGGCCGAATGAATATCATAAAGGTAGGATGGCCTCCGTGGTTTTTCACGCTTACAACCAAATAAAAAATGAGGGGCATGTCAGATTGTTCCGCTCACATCGGACTGAATTTGCTGATGGAGAACAGAAAAGGGATTTTGTCTATGTTAAGGATGTATGTGATGTCCTGTTTTATTTTATGACCCACCGGAACAAAAACACCAACGGGATTTACAACCTGGGGACTGGAAATGCCGAAAGCTTCAATGAATTGGCAAATTCCGTTTATGCCGCTTTAGGTATGCGCCCCGATATCAGGTTTATTGACACCCCGGAAGACATCCGTGACAAGTATCAATACTTTACCGAAGCCAATATGAACAAACTCCGGGAAGCCGGATATAACAGGCCTTTCAGGAAACTGGCAGAAGGCACATCCGATTATATCAACCAATATCTTAGCAAATCTTCTTTGTATTAGGAACTTCCCGGATAGTAAGAAGTGCATGGATTTTATTGCATTCATCAATTATATTTATAACTTTGAGAATATTTATGGCTGTTCACCCCTAATATTCTATCAGGTATGATCGATATTCAAAAAATTAAAGTCACTCACGGTGTATATTGGATTTCCATTCCTGATGCAGACCTGAGATTACTCTGTGGTTGCCCTGCCGATACAGTGAAACAGCTAAAAAAACTTGGGTTGATCAACACTTCGGTAAAAGAAGGTGTTGAATATGAAACAGGGCCCAACGCTATTTTACTTTCAGACCTTCTGATCCAAAACGGACATTTTTCCAACCTGGCAGAGTTCCCCGTTCTTCAGATGTTATATAACCAGGGGCTGGGCATACCGGGACATCCGAATAATACCGGACAAAAACCTTTACTCGTTGGTTCTGAAGAACAGGTTGAAGCGCAGCTTGAATATCTGATGCGTGGTAACTATGGCCTGTTGTCAAAAGAAGAATTGCTGGAATCAGGTATCTCTGAAGAACTGGCGGATAAGATCATGATCTTAAAATTGAAATTCGCCTTTGGGAAGATCAAGAAATCAGAGGAGTTTATTGAAACACGAACAGTTAATAATGAATGGGTAGAATTACAAAACGATGTTCTTATCCGCAGGCTTCATACCAATATTTTTGAAATTCAATACAAAAAGAACTTTGTCTCCGTTGACCTGAACCTGAACCATTATGATGAATATGAAGTTCCTTATGTGTTAGGCTACCACCGTACAGGCAGGGAGTATTTTTCTGTCATCCATTCAGGTGAAGGCAATGGCTGGGATGTCAACCGTCCCAGTATGTCAAGTATTATTCAGTTCCAGGGGAAAATATACCTGATCGATGCGGGGCCGAATATTGGAAATATCCTGATGTCACTTGGTATCAGTATAAACGAAATTGAAGGTGTTTTCCATACCCATGCCCATGATGATCATTTTGCCGGTTTGCCTGCCCTGATGAAATCGGATCATAAGATTAAATATTACAGTACTTCGCTTATCAGGTTATCTGTACTCAAAAAATTAGGTTCGCTGATCTCATTTAGTGAAAATGATTTCAATCATTACTTTGACATCCATGACCTGAAAATGGACGAATGGAACAATATTGAAGGACTGGAGGTCATGCCCATTCTTTCTCCTCATCCTGTCGAAACCAATGCTTTCTATTTCAGAGCATTGGGTAACCGTGGCTATAAAACTTATGCTCACCTTGCAGACATTGTTTCTTTAAAGGTTTTACATGAGTTATCACAAGGATCACAGAAGGATAAACAAGTTATGGATGAGTTCTACAACAATATCACTAAAACCTATTTTATCCCTGTCGACCTGAAAAAAATAGATGCAGGCGGAGGAATGATCCATGGCAATGCAGAAGATTTTGTTGATGATAAATCGGCCAAAATTGTGTTATCACATACCTCCTCAGAATATTCGAGTGAACAAAAAGAAATTGGCTCTGATGCACATTTCGGGATGATGGATGTGCTGATCCCTTCAAAAACCGATTATTTATTTCAAAATGCCGAGCAACTGCTAAATCACTATTTCCCAATGGCAGAGCCCTACCAGATCAACATTTTACTGAACAATGAAATAGTGGCATTTAATCCAGGTACTATCATTATAAGACGGAACGAAAAAAACTATTTCACTTACCTGCTTTTGTCCGGTACAGTTGAAATCATTATTTCGAATAAAAAAGTACAGAATATGGTAACAGCAGGTGCACTACTGGGTGAGATGAGTTCACTGCTGGTTGAAAACAGTCCGTTTACATACAGGGCTAAAAGTTTTGTCAAACTATTAAAAGTACCCTCCACTTTTTATAAAAATAAATCGTACTGCTACCGTTAAAGCTGCTATATGGGC
>CAZVAY010000063.1:0-10998 GCA_964625265.1 uncultured Sphingobacteriales bacterium
GATTGCCTGTACCTCCAGTCTTCAATCTTTTGATGGTCGCCTGATAGTAATACTTCCGGCACTTTGTATCCCCTGAAAATCTCGGGACGTGTATAGACAGGGGTATCCAGCAGTTCCCCCTGGAAAGAATCAAGTAGGGCGGAACTTTCATCTGAAAGCACACCGGGAATTAGCCTTGTAACCGTATCGGCCACTATGGCAGCAGCCAGTTCACCTCCGGTAAGGACATAATCGCCAATGGAAATTTCGAGGGTGATAAAATGGTCACGAATGCGCTGGTCAATTCCTTTATAATGGCCACACAACAAAACAATGTTTTTTTTCAATGAAAGATTGTTGGCCATAGGTTGGCCAAGCAATTCCCCATCGGGAGTCAGATAGATAATTTCATCCGGTTTAGTCTCCCGTTGAATCGCTTCCAGGCAGTTTACTACCGGTTCAATCCGGAACACCATTCCGGCCCCACCGCCAAAAGCATAATCGTCCACTACTTTTCTTTTTCCACTTTTGACACCATAATCACGCAAATTATGCAGATGAAACTCAGCCAGCCCTTTTTCCGATGCCCTTTTCATCATGGATCCGTTCAGGAATCCAGTGAACATCTCCGGAAAGAGGGTGATAAAATCAAACCGCATCATGTTAATTTAACCGTTCGTCAGTTGCAACAACATCAAGCCAGGTTTGGTTACGGCTGACTTTTAGAATGCTTTGTGAGATAATAATTATTTTATCCAGGAAATGATGGAGCCTGGTAACATGCCTGAAGTCGCGCTGTAAAATAATAAAATACAAAGGGAAGAAAAGCAGTGAGAATCCGGTCAGTAAGTACGTTTTAATACCGGGTTTCTGAGGAAAGTAGGGAAGTGGGGGTAATTGAGTGGCCATTTTCAATATATAATCTTTCAGGGATTTGTTGGATTGTAACAGTGCATAGTCTCTGAGTTTGTCACTTGTTTCCAGATAATTTCTGTAAAAGAGGTTCAGTTCAAGGACTGACCTTGGATAATTCCACGAAAGGAGGCTGAATTTGAACAAACCGCTAAAGCCGGATATATTTTTCATTAGGAATTTTGACTGATAGATCAGGTCAACAAGATGGGATAAAATAATTTCTTCGGTATGTTGGTGTTTTACATCCATAAGCTTATTTAACTCCGGCAAAATCTTTCAGGTAGCTGTACTTAGGTGTTAATTCCCCATTTTCAGCAATAGTGGCATTGTCCAGGACAGGATGATGCCTGTTTTTGAATAATAAAGGTAGTATCTGGTGCATCATGACATCGCCAAACATTTCGCTGGCATCGCGTGGAAGTTCATTAGGCAGGTTGTCAACAGTCATCATATCAATAGAATCTCCGGTAAAGGCATCAATTTCTTCCAAAGACCGGGGATCAACACCGTAATAGGGGTTGTCAATAGTTGTTGCCTTATATGTCAGGGGAACACTACCGTTTATGTCGCAGGAAATGTCAGAGATTATGCGTATGTTAAATGGACTGCTTATGACATCTTCTTTGGTAAACAAAACATCTGCCCTGGGATCCCAGAACATGCCATTTATCAGGATGTCGGTTTCAGGTAAAAATCTTTTAAAATTACAACTGAACTTTTCCGGATGATGAAAGAAGTAATGAAAATCAAAATCATTTCCATCATGGGGCATATACAGTTCGTCCATATCACATTGAACAAAAACGGCTTCACGGAAATCCCGGTGAAGATAATCATCCACATTTACTTCGCGGATACCTGCATTTTTTAATACTTCAACGCTACCTCTTGAAACACGGCCGTTACCAGTGATAAAAATTTTAACGGTTCCATAGTCAAGGCCGCTATACTGTTCAACCATTTCGAGATAATCCCGGCATTTATTGGCCGGCTTGATGTTAAAAAGGCCCTTTTTTTTGCCCCACATTAACAGGGCATGGTGTGCCCCGACAATCCCTGCATAACGGCCAAAACCAACAAGCCGAACACCGTCATCATTGACCAGGGTTTCATAATCAAGTAACCTGATATTTTTTTCAAGAATGGCCTGTAGCAACCTCTTGTTATATGCCTGTTCTTTAATTGTATGTGAAAAGAAAAAATAGGTTTTACCGGGTATAAGGCTATTTACCGGTACTTCCTTAACGCCCAGCAGGACATCACATTCAGAGACATCTTCAACTACCTCGATACCCATCTCCGTATATTCAGCATCGGCATATGCCCGGACATCCGAGTGCTGGACCTTTATTTCAACTTCAGGGTATTTCTTCAATAGATCAACAACCTGAACGGGAGTTAAGGGAACCCTTGAATCACCGGGCGTTTTCTCTTCCCTGATAATGCCTAACTTCATGCCTGAATATTAGAAAATGGTAAAAGAACAAAATTATAGAAAAGCAGGCAACCCTTTACAACATTTTTCAATCCTTTTGTAAGTTCTTTTCTTATTCGACTGGATTATACTGTTTCAAATGATTAATATTTAATTTGAAAGCCAATATTCAGGTAAATTGCTTTATTTTTGTGTAAGATGAACAGTTCTTTAACATTTTGGGGCCGACTGGAATTGACAGGTTGGTAGTCGGATGTGTAAGCATGCCGAGTGATACGAATGACTCGTTAATCACTTTCGTGACGCCATTAATTGGCAACACAAACTTTTCTTTAGCAGCTTAATCAAGGATTAGGCAAGCTAATCTTTCCGGATTGCTCTTTCTGCAGGCAATCAAATTGGAGAGATCGAAAATGCAGGATAAGCCCGGGGTTGCTCCGGCTCTTAGGGACGAAAAAATCAGGGGCTTTGCATGGATTGGGCAAGTTGCCCGGCCGGATCTGTGCGAGATCAATGGACAACTAAGCATGTAGAAACCATGTCAGGCACTTTCTCTGGACGGGAGTTCGAATCTCCCCGGCTCCACTTTATTCATATTTGCGCAAAATAGGCCCATGAAAAGAACCTCTTTTAATTATTTTCTGCTATTACTATTCCTATTTGCATTATTACCGAATGCTAAAGCCATGAATTTGGATTCATTGGGGACGGAATATTCGAATATCATTGATACAATGTCACTGGATTCTGCTCAATCTGTTGTAATCCGGGATATGATCAGGATGTATGAGCAAAAAATAAATTTTCTTGAGGGGAAGATATCGCAGAAAGATTCTGCTATTGAATCGCTGAATACAAAACTGAATAACAGCAAAGAAAAGAGCGAAACGATTCCTTCAGACCTGATCCATCTGCTTACCTATGCTTTGATTGCCGCTTTTTTGATTTTGTTTATCGTGTTCCTGATCGGGAAGATCAGGTGGAAGAGAAGATACGGGGAACTTGAAGATGAATATGATGAAATAGACGAAGCACTGGAAGAATATGATCCGGGCGACAAGGAATTGATTGAAAAAGTCCGGTCGTTTGGAGATGTTATTGGTGAACAGAACAAGAAATTAAAGGTTTGCCAGAACGAATTGGCCGATAGCAGGGAGAAATTATCCTTTATCAAAGTTGAGAATGAAAAACTTATAGAGCAGCTAGATCAAAACCAACATACCGAACCACAGGCCACTCCCGAACAAGAGAAAAAAATACTGGATTTATCGGAAGAAATTGAAAAACTGAAAATAGAAAACAAAGATTTACAGGAAATATTAAAGGACAGTAAAGCAACTTCTGCTGAAAAACCGGCTGCCTATTTGAATTTATCTGCCGAAGCTAAAAAACAGTTGGAAGAGATAGATCTGAACCTGGCCAAACTGGAAAGGATCAGCTCTATGTTCAAATCAAAATCTATTTCCAAGGTAGAATACAAAGAACTGAAAGAGAGAATTTTTAATAAATTGTAGTAAATTGCGGTCATGAAATATGTAGTTTGTTATAAAATATTTTTGTTCATCTGCCTGACCTTCATCGGCATAACGATACCGGGCAATGTTTTTGCCCAAAAATCCCTTCGGGTTGAATTTAAAATTCAAAGCAGGACCAGCCTGAACCTGAATGATATCAGGATTATACTGAAGTCAAAAAACTCCGTGGAAAAAACAGAAAATTATTCTGTCGACACTTTGCCAACTGTATATGAACTTGATTACAATGACATTTACCTTGTTTCGTTTGACCATCCTGATTATTATGACAAATCAATTGAGATTAATACTTATCTATCAAGAAAATATGCTGGTGAGAAATACTCCCTGGAGATTGAAGTGACAATGGACAACAATTGTGAGCAAAACCCTGACGTTCACCGGGTTATTTATAAACCCATAGGGAGGATTGAATTTAATCGTTCAAAAAAGAAATTTGACTATGATGCAGCGTACACTTTTAGAATGGGTGAGAGGTATGATAAAAGAAGGAAAGAAAGGTGTGAACTGGTAGCAGAAGCTGAAAGGTTCAGGAAAAAACTTCAGAAACTTGAAGCTGCCGGTGTCAATGACCCCGGAAAACGCATGGAATTAAAAAGACAGGAAGAACAACTTGCAGCGCTTGAAAAACTTCAGGCCCAGGTGATAACCAAACAAAAAGAAGAATCGTTGGAAGAGATTAAACTGGAACAGAAGAAAGAAACCGATAAAATTGCTTCCAATGAGAATAAAAATAAAATTGAGAAAGATAAAGCTGTTGTGCGTGAACCTTTATTTGATGAAAAACAACAGCAGATTCATATTTTCCCCAAGGCAGGCTGGCCGTCAGAAGTGGCCAATTCCATCCTTGATGACAAATATAAACCCAGGCCAATCGGAACCTTTACCTATGACCTGTCAAAAGGCCGTACTGATTTTTATGTGCCTGATGCTGAAGAACTAAGAAAAAAGTTTCCTGAAGCCTTTGAAAAAGCATTTCCTAACTGGGATTATATTGTTGAAACCAACACAAAATACAAGAACAAAAACAAATAGTCAATTATAATTGCGGGTTAACCTGCTAATTGTCTTATACTTTCCTGATACCCATAAAAAAAGGCTGCAAAGTATATGCACCTTGCAGCCTTTTATTTGCAAACAGTGAAGTACTATTTATCTGTAACGTAAAATTCAACAGTTTTTTCAGACTCATTGCCCAGTTTATCCTTGGCCTTGATCTTAACGGAATATTTAACATTTTTCTTGAGGAAATGATTTATCTCAGACATATCAAGTGTATAGGGAGATGAATAATCTTTCCAGCTTGCCCCATTGATTGAATGCATGATTTCGGCAGTACCGACATGGTCGTCAGTGGCTCCAACATAAAGCCTGGTATAATTTGGATAAACATTCAGGCCGTCTTTCTTATCGATGGGTTCAATCGAAAAATTAACATAAATAGTGGGAGGTGTGTTGTCAACAAAGCATTTACTTGTTTTGGCATCTTCCACATTATTCACTTTATCAGTTGACCAGAAGTTGATGGTTTTAAACCCTTCTTCCGGAATTTTAAATGCTGAGGAGTAAGTGTTAGTGCCGCCATCATTGATCTTATATTCGGTTTTGGCAACACCTGAACCGTAATCACGAGGATAAAGCGTTACAGGAGTGGTTTTGTTGATGAACAAAGTATCCCGGTCAAAAAACTGAGGCCGGCCGTAGCCAATGCTAGTGGCGGGTTTGGTGTTGTCCATACAAACGGAAAGATATTTTTTCGATGCCAGGTTGGTCACCTTGTCAACACCCCAATAGGCAATGGTATGCCTGCCGTCTTTTGAAGGTACATTAAAATTATCAGTGAAGGTATTCTGACCTGAACCATCAATGGAATAGAAAATTTTATCAACACCGGCCTTATTATCGGTAGCTGTAAGTTTGATGGTGGTCCTTGCTGAAATATATTTACAATTGCCGAAAAACTGGTCACCTACAATTTGTTGCGAAACAACAGGAGGAATTTTATCCAGATAGAATTTATAAACTTTCTTTTCCTCCACATTGCTGACATTGTCGGTAGAATAATAAGTGAGGGTGTGGTCACCGTCACGCAGGTTCCACAGTGTAATGGGTGAATAGTAACCTAATGCTGAACGACTGTCAAAATAATATTTTGTATTTCTGACACCTGACAGGTTATCGTTGAAAGACAATGTAATCTTTGCTTTTGGTGAGAGGATATCGTCCAACTTTGGCTGGCTGGTCGAATAGTTCGAGACCGGGGCAGTCAGGTCAACAGTGTATTCCCTCGACCGGACCGTTTCAGCATTTCCGACATTGTCGGCAGCATAATATTTAAAAGTGTAAGCGCCTTCTTTATCCATGGCAATAGCCGATGCATATTCTTTGAAATTTTCTCCATTAATGGAATAATATGTCTTTTCAACGCCAGACACGGCATCAACAGATTTTAAGCTTACCGTTAATCCTTTGCCGTAAAAGATGGTACCTCCTTTAACATAACGGGGGACACGGGCAAAAGTGGAAGAAGTTACCGGGGAGAGCCCATCTGCATAAACTTCATAAACCACTTCAATCTTGGGATAGATCAATTTTTTTGTATTTGGGTCAACTGCCCAATCATGGCGGATGTAGTGGATACCTTCATTGTCCCAATACATGGGATTGGTATATTTTTTACTGGTTTTACTTTCAAGCTTTATTTTTTCGCCATCGGGAGAGGTTGATACAAATATATAAACAGGTAATTCACGTTGCATATAAAAATTCCCATTCGCATCGTGATATGTTCTTTTAGTGGTTTCAATTTGCTGTTGTGCAAAAGAACTCCCTGATATCAAAAACAACAACCCCATCATGAAAATACCATACTTTTTCATAATTCAATATTTTGCTGGTTATTAAAAACTTTATTTCAACACCAAATATAATAATAATCTAATAAAGTGAATCATTTAACAATCCAGCCTTCAATATTGTATTCTCTAAGTGTTTTCAGGTTAAATGCGTTGTCATATTTGTAAAAAATTGTATATTAGTAAGCTGATTTAAATTCCTGGCAATGGGAATGGATTTTAGATTGATGAAAAAGATTTGAAAAAATGTTATATAACACACATATTCATATTTTCAGGGATAGAGATGTACCTGTCAGGTTCCTTCCCCTGAGCCTGGTTAGGATACTTTCAACCAAACCGGGATTCAGGATCATGGCCAGATTACTGAACAACCTCAATCCATTTTCAGATGACGATGTTTTTAACCGTTACCTGAAGTTTATTAACACAGGACGCCAGGGTTCGCAGGAGAAAATATTTAATTGTTGCAGGGAGCAATATCCGGTGGGGTCTAAATTTGTTGTACTGCCGATGGATATGGCATTTATGGGTGCGGGAGATGTACGCAGGCCTTACAGGGAACAACTGGAAGAATTAGCTGCTTTGGCAAAGGACACAGAGGATATATTGCCTTTTATCCATGTTGATCCCCGTAGAAAGGAGTATATGGACTTATTGAAAGAGGCTGTGGAACAATGGCAGTTTAAGGGGGTTAAATTATATCCCCCACTGGGATATTTCCCATTTGACAAGCGACTTGACCCGGTATTTAAATACTGTGTATTGAAGGGATTGCCTGTTGTTACGCATTGCAGCCCCTATAACGCAGTTCATTTCAAAGGGAAAAAGAAAGAACTAAAAAAATTGCTTCAGAAGTCTGATAACCCTGCTATATTGCTGAATGGAAGTAAAAAAGAACTCTGTTCACAATTTGTCAATCCACGGAATTACAGGAGTGTTTTAGACAGGTTTCCGGGATTGAAAATCTGCCTGGCCCATTGGGGCTCTTCCTATTACTGGGAAAAATTTTTCAGCCATCCGGCTGAAAAAAACAACTGGTTTGTGATTATCAGGGACATGATAGCCGAATATCCGGGTTTGTACACCGACATTTCCTTTACTTTAAGCAAGAAAGAATATTTTCCTTTGTTAAAGATACTGCTTCATGACCAATCCATAAACAATAAGGTTCTTTTTGGTTCGGATTATTATATGGTTGAAACCAAAACGGAGGAAAGACGATTTAGTACAGACCTCAGGGCATACCTGGGCGAACCCCTGTTTCAAAAAATTGCATTTGATAATCCCAGGGAATTTCTCGGGATAACCTCCTGACCCTTTTATTTCCCTTTCAGGTATTCGTCAAAATAGTTGATCATCTTTTGGTTAAGATGTGTCCGGCCTAAACCTCTAACCCCATGTTTTTGTCCGGGATAAACAAAGTAATCAACCTGGACACCTTTGTTGATACAGGCATCAAGGAATTTCAATGTATGCTGCCAGACAACTGTTTCGTCTGAAGTACCATGAATGAGCATAAGTTTGCCCTGAAGCTGGTCAACATCATTAAGCAGGTTTGAGTTTTTATATCCATCCGGGTTTTCTTCCGGTGTGTCCATATATCTTTCGCCATACATCACCTCGTACATAGACCAGTCGATTACCGGTGCACCGGCAATACCGACCTTGAAGGTTTCGGGTTCCCTGAGCATCAGAGCCGTGGTCATAAAACCGCCAAAACTCCAGCCGTGGATACCGATCTTGTCAGGATCAACAAATGGTTTTGACTTCAGGTATTCAATTCCTTTCATCTGGTCGCTGGTTTCCACTGTTCCCAAATGATCAAAAACAGCCTGTTCAAATTTCAGTCCCCTGTTGTCGGAGCCCCTGTTGTCAAGTGTAAAGACTACGTAACCATGCTGGGCAAAATATTCAAGGAATGGATTGACACCATAACGCCAGGAGTTGGTGATCATCTGGGCATGAGGGCCTCCGTAAAGGTAAACCAATACAGGATATTTTTTTGATGGGTCAAAATCAACTGGTTTGATAAGCCGGTAATACAGCGGGGTACCATCCTTAGCATTTACTGCCCCGACACTGATCTCACCAAGGCTGTATTCTGAGGTTGGATCGTAATTGTTATAAACTTTTTTGATCGGCATGCCGTTGATGTCAATCAGGGCAATTTCGTGTGCAATCTTACTGCTGCTGTAAAAATCCAGAAGATAATTCCGGTTGCTGCTCAATTCAGCGCTGTGTGTGCCATCTGCCGTTGAGAGCTTAACTACTTCCATGGTTTCCAGGTTTGTAGAATAAATATGGTGTTGTAGTGGATATTCCTCGTCAACTGCCAGGTAGATCACATTTTTCTCAGTGGCATCAAAACCAACGAACTCCAATACATCAAACTGGCCATCGGTCACTTTGTTGATCATTTCTCCATCCGTATTATACTGGTAAATATGCTTAAACCCACTGCGTTCGCTAAGCCAGAGAAATTCATTTGGATTGGTTTTGAAAAAATACATCCCCGTCATGGGTTCGACATATTTCTTATTTTTTTCTTCAAACAGGGTTTTTACCAGTTCACCTGTAGCTACATTGTATTTATTCAGTTTCATGTGGTTTTGCTCCCTGTTCAACACCGCTATATAAATGAATTCTTCATGAGGCCCCCAGGTGATGTTGGTCAGGTATTGGTCAATGGGTTTACCGGTTTTTAACCAAACCGTTTCCCGGCTTTTTGGATTGAAAATACCCACTGAAACTTTTTCACTGGTCATGCCTGCCATTGGATATTTTACGGCTTCATTGGTGGCCACCCTTGCATAAATATTAATAATGGGATAATCCGATACTTTGGACTCGTCTTTTTGGTAAAATGCAAGGTATGTTCCTTTTGGAGACCAGAATGTACCTTTTTCAATACCAAACTCCCTTCGGGATACATACTGCCCGCTGACTATGCCTTTGTCGGATTCACTGGTAACTGCCAGGCTGTCTCCGGAGCCCGTTGCGATATATAAATTATTGCCTGAGGTATAGGCTACCGAAAAGGTATTTTCATCAATATCCGAATTTTCTGAAGTGGCATGGCAGCAGTTTTTCACTATAGCAGTTTTTCCTTTCATATCTAACAGTATGATCTGCCCTTGCCGGGTTATGTAATAGAAATTCAGTGGGTCTATCCAGTTGACACGGGGAAACCGTTTGACAGTTTCCATCCCTGACTTTTCAAGGATTTTGTTCAGATCCTCAATATTCATTAATTCCTTGTCCTTCCCTTTCAGCTTGCCGTTGTATAAAACATTGCTTTTGGTATAGGTGTAGGCATCATCCCCTTCAACCCATTGCAACTGGGCCATTTCATGAATGATGCGATAATACTCAGGATAAAGGTCATAGTTGGATGTAATATCTTTTACTGAATATAATTTCCCTTGTCCGAGTGCGGATAAAACAACAAGAAATATTGCTCCTGAAAATAAGGCCAGTTTTTTCATAACTATCCGTTTTTAATCGTGATAAATTGATTGAATCAAAGATATAATTAATTGATGTAACGTAAAAATTACTGTAAAATATCAATATCCGGACATCATATTTCAGACAATATTTCAATTACATCTTCCTGTCCAAGCATCCTGATGTTTCCTATTTCACCGAACATACAGATCTGACCGGCCATTTCCTTAATCTGGCCGGGTTGCAGTTGAATCCCTGCTTCTTCCAGGTTGGCAGGAATGCCCAGGCTTTTATAAAATCCCCGGGTTTTAATAATGGCCTGATGTGCAGCCTCGAAAGGGTCGTCAACATCAATACCCCAAACATGCCTTGCGTAGTTGTCAAACTTCTCTACTGTATTTTTGTCAAGGATATACGCCATCCAAACCGGAGTGATGATTGCCAGGCCAATGCCATGTGTCAGTCCAAAATGAGCACTAAGGGCATGTTCTATCCCGTGGGTGGCCCAATCCCCTTGCTTTCCGGTTGACAATAATCCGTTCAGGGCTACCGAGCTTGACCACATCAAATTAGCCCTTGCCTCATAGTTATCCGGTTCTTTTATCGCTACCGGGCCATAATGAATACAGGTTTTAATAATGGCCTCAGCCAGCCTGTCTTGCAGGAAGGTTCCGGGTTCCGCTGTAAAATACTGCTCAAAACAATGGCTCATAATATCAGCAGTCCCGGAGGCTGTCTGGTAAGCGTTAACCGAATAGGTGTATTGCGGGTCAAGGATGGAAAACACCGGTTTCAGCATATCGCCTCCCATGGCCAGTTTTAGTTTTAG
>CAZVAY010000064.1:0-10991 GCA_964625265.1 uncultured Sphingobacteriales bacterium
ATGATTATTACAAAACAGGCGGCAGCTATTTTGTTTACCAGGATGGAAGCCTCTACAGCAACCTGAGTGCCTGGAAAACTGCCTATTCTTACCAAAATCAAAATTCCTGGGACCTGAACCCCGGCATCACCTCATCTACCGACCTTCACCTGGGCGGTGGTGGAGCCATTATGTCTGCACCCACTTTGTCTGATGTACCCTTAGATATTGATAAAGAAGCCCGTGGCGCAACGATGGCTATTATCGGTGCTGATGAACCCCCTGCCATGAAATTTGACTCCGTATCAGCCTGGACCATTACAACCTCAAACGCTTTTCAGGGCCAGCAAAAAGTCAAACTCCTGCAGGCAACTATTCATGTCAATGGTGCCATTAATCCAGTATCAGTTGATACAGCCTATTTTACCACCAGTGGTACAACCAGTTTGAGTGATGTATCAAGCATCTCATTTTATTCACAGGACGGTTCACCTTTAAATGATCAGTATGAGGTAGAGCGTGTTACACCAACCAGTACGATAAAAATAATTCCTCCGGCCGGTACAACAGTCGGGGATATCAGCAAGATCATCGTAGCATTTAACCTGGCACCCAACGCTACTATCGGAGACTCACTTGATGTTAGCTTTGAAGGGGTCTATGTTGATGACACCCTGAGGACACCCAATGTAACCAATCCTGTGGGCTCAAGAACAATAGTTCATCCTGCCTCGTACACGGGTTATTGTGATGTTACCCGGATCATTTCAGGCAATTATGCCATCGGTATCAAGAGGATAATATTTGAAAGTATAGACAATAGTACCATCACCCTTGCCGGTGGGCTACCCCCCAACGGTACGGCAGTGCAAACATACGGTACACCTATACCTACCGTTTATAAGCAACTCTCCTATCCATTTAAAATATACCATGGAGAACTAAACCCCCAGTCTGCCAATATTTATGTTGACTGGAACAACGATGGTTATTTTGATGCCTCAACAGAATATGTTACAGGCTGGCAGAATCAACCTGAAGCAACCATCAATACAACATCCATTACCATCCCCTGTTCAGCCACACCCGGTATCCATAGAATGAGAATAGCTTCTGATTACGGAGCTTATTACCCGGCACCTTGTGGTACTACCTATTATGGCGAAGTTGAAGATTACTTTATCAATGTAATAGGCGAAAGCACACCGGTTGTATCATTCACTATGGCTGACTCCGCTTATGTAGGCGGATTGACAAAATTCTTCCCGGTATCCAATATTGATGGTAATATCGATTTCCTATGGGATTATAACAATGACGGTAATACAGATGATACAGCTGATGTGGGCGAATATATTTTTACAACATCCGGCTCACACACCGTTGTTTTAAAGGCTGTATTGTACGGATGTGAAGACACGCTTACTTCTTCACCCTATTCAGGAATGATCCAGGTTGTAACGCCTGTTTCAGCACCCATTGTGAATTTCATTTCGAACCTGAATACAGTTACTACAGCTATTCCAGTTGAATTCAATGACCTTACAAAACTGGGCCCACATACCTGGAAATGGCGTATTAGCCCGAAAATAATCAATGGTAACCCAGCCTATACTTTTGTGCCTTCCGATGATGTTTCAAATCCAACTGTTAACTTCCACGAGCTAGGCAATTTTACCGTAACACTGGTTGCTACAAATTCAGTTGGAACGGATTCAAGTGTTAAGGTTGACTATATTACGGTTGTAAAGGAAAATCTCATGTGTTCTGATAACTGGACTGACCTGAGGTCAGGTTATGTCTATGACGATGGTGGTAAAGATGGTAACTACTCCAACCCAACCAGCGGATCAGAACAAACCTGTGGATTCCTGATCCAACCTAAATGTGCCAGTTCTGTTACATTGGATTTTCTGGATTTCGATGTCAACAGTTATACTATTTCAGCCTGTCCAACTTTAACCGGGGACGCTATTAAAGTTTATGATGGTACCGATAATACCGGGACACCCTTGCACCTGCAGTTCCTTGACCAGCTTGGTAACCCTCTCTACCCGAATGGGTTTATGAATGGTGGTGGCAATGTGAATATAGGCATTCCTCCTTCAATTTCAGGTAGTTCAGGAAGTTTGTATGTTGAGTTTTACAAAAACTGTATGTCCGTAAGCCCCGGATTTGAAGCAAAATGGTCAACCCAGATATTTACTCCGGCACCACCTCATGCTTCCTTTACAGGCCCTGATACTATTTTCACCAATCAAACTGCCTATTTCAACAGTACATCCACCGGTTATGCACTGGATTACCAATGGGATCTATCGGGTAATGGTTATTCTGATGCTACAGACTCATCTGTATCTTATCAATATACCTCACCTGGTTCGTACAATGTGCGCCTCGTGGTTTATAGCTGTGACTATACAGACACTGTTGTTCATACCCTGGTAGTTGTAAATCCGACCTCAAAACCTGTGGTTGATTTTGTTGCAGACTATGTAAGGGTGACACCTTCAGATATGGTATCATTTACAGATATGTCTTACGAAGGAATTTATAACTGGCGCTGGGAAATTTTCCCGTCAACTTTCAACTTTGTAGGAGGTACCGATATGTATTCCCAAAATCCAAAGGTCAAGTTCACTGCCATAGGTAACTACGACATTAAACTGGTTGCCACCAATGGCGTTGGAAGTGACTCGTTGACTAAATCTGCATACATTTTTGTGTATGAAACCTGTAATCCTTCGGTAGCCAAACTGAATGCTGATATTGGAATGTCGGAAGTAATCATCCAGAATGTGGGTGGAGATACCTTGCTTGACAATACTTCCGCAATTGGAAAAACCGCTTATTCGGATTTCAGTGCATACCGGGTGAATATGTATAAATCCGGGTCGTACACGATAACGATGAATCGTAATTCCAACTTTAACAAGATAACCAGGACCATTTACATCGATTTCAACCAGGATGGTGATTATTACGATGCAGGTGAAAAGGTTGCCAATCAATCCAATGTTTCAGACCAGAACTGGAGTGTATCCATTATGATTCCGACCACTGTATCCACCGGCCTGACCAAGATGAGAGTCGCTGCCAATGCAGGCCAGTTGGCCAACTCAGGTTGTGGCCCTAACTTCAGCGGTGAATTTGAAGATTATGGTATTGAGATTATGGAAGATAATAACAAACCTGTTATTACACTGATGGGTGGTGACACCGTTCAATTAGGAAGTTGTGGCACATTCACAGATCCGGGATATACTGCCTGGGATAATGAAACCGGAGACCTTACTAACCAGGTCACTGTTGTTGGTACTGTTAATTCTACCTCTCAGGGCTACTATCCATTCACTTATGATGTTACTGACCCGGCAGGTAATAATGCCGACCAGGTAACCCGTGTTGTTGAAGTACTCCCCGACCTGATACCACCTACCATTGTTATTACCGGCAAAAATCCTGACTCAGTGGCCGTATTCGGCACATTCACCGACCAGGGTTACACGGTTACAGATGATTGCAGCGGTATGGCCTCTGATGGTGTAACCGGAAGTGTAAATACTTCGGCTGTCGGATGGGATACGCTGACCTACACGGCCAAGGATAAAGCAGGAAACACTTCCATGGCATACAGGTATGTTTATACTTACGATGATAGTGACCCGACTATCTCCCTCAAGGGTGCCGATCCATTTAAAATGGACGTGTTCACTTCATTCAATGATCCCGGGGTAGATATTAAAGATAACTATTATAATAACCTGACTTACACAGTAACCGGTTATGTAGATTCTTCCAAGATCGGAAGCTATTTCCTCACCTATTGTGTGACAGATGGATCAGGTAACGGGCCGGTTTGCGTTGACAGGACTGTTATTGTTGAAGACAATGAAGCCCCGACCATAACACTTAATGGTGATAATATGACCATTGATGTATTTGATAACTTTGTTGATCCCGGAGTTAGCGTGATGGATAATTACTGGTCAGCTGACAATATTATCCTTACCACATCAGGTATTGTGAACACCTACAAACTGGGTGAATATACAGTCACCTATTTTGCAACAGATGCCAGTGGTAATGTTTCAGCCAGTGTCAACAGGAAAGTTACTGTTGTTGACCGTGAAGCTCCTACAGTAGAACTGCTTGGATCTTCTATTGTAAACATTTTCAGATGGGCCGACTATACGGATGCTGGGGTTAAAATTCATGACAATTATTATACTGAGAAACAATTGACCCTTAGCGAAAATACAAATGGTACTTTTGAAAACACCCTGTTGCCCGGACTTTATACCTACACCTACAGCGTTTGTGATCCGTCCAACAATTGTTCAGGAGACATTATAAGGACAATTTATGTTGTAGAAGACCCGAACAGTGGAATTAATGAAGCCATTACGGATGGTAGCATCAATTACTACCCGAACCCGGCCAAAGACAACATGACCATTGAAGTCGGGCTCGATAATTTCCAGCAGGTGACCATTTCAATCTACAACACGCTTGGCGAACAGATCACTTCGGTTTACTCCGGTATGATCAAAGACAACAGTTTCGTTGTTGACCTGAAAGGATACAGTGCAGGTATTTACTACATTAAATTTGAAACCAGCAGCAATGACCAACTATACAAAAAGTTCATCATTGTGAAGTAAATAATACCTTTGGGTTCAATTTATAAAAGGCTGCCTCATAGAGTGCAGCCTTTTATTTTGAAACAACTAAATTACTTTTTGTTCCCGGTCATTAGCTTCTCCGCCATAATTTCATTTTAATAAATTTTTTCTCCTAAATTTGTCCTTTCAAAATTTCATTGAAATATCTAATTATATGAGCAATATTGGAAAAGTAGTACAGGTTATCGGGCCTGTTGTTGACGTGAGTTTTTCTTCAGAAAACGCAAAGCTTCCTGAGATTTATACTTCGCTATCCCTGATCAGAGATGATGGTTCGAAGCTGATCCTTGAGGTTCAAAAACACCTTGGTGAGGACATGGTCAGAACTATTGCCATGGACTCAACGGAAGGCCTTGTTCGGGGTATGGAAGTTACTGACACGGGCTCTCCCATTAAAATGCCGGTAGGTGAAAATATCCGTGGACGATTATTTAACGTAGTCGGAGAGGAAATTGACGGAATTGGTAAAGTTGAGACAACCAACTTCAGGGCTATACACCAGGATCCGCCAGAATATGAAGAATTGTCAACCAAGGAAGAACCCTTGTGGACAGGTATTAAAGTAATCGACCTGATCGAACCTTTTTCAAAAGGTGGAAAGGTTGGCCTGTTTGGTGGTGCCGGTGTTGGTAAAACGGTTATCATCATGGAACTCATCAACAATATTGCTAAAATATATGAAGGTATCTCTGTATTCTCCGGTGTCGGTGAAAGAACCCGTGAAGGGAATGACCTTTTACGGGAATTCCTGGAATCAGGCGTCATAAATTATGGAGACAATTTTAAAGAAAGTCTGGAAAAAGGCGGTTGGGACCTATCAAAAATTGATCACGAGGCACTGAATAATTCGCAGGCAACCCTGGTTTTCGGCCAGATGAATGAACCACCGGGAGCAAGAGCAAGGGTTGCACTCTCCGGATTAAGTGTTGCAGAATATTTCCGTGATGGGACCGAAGAGACCGGAGGCCGGGATATTTTGTTGTTTATTGATAACATATTCCGTTTTACACAGGCAGGTTCAGAAGTATCTGCACTCCTTGGCCGTATGCCTTCAGCCGTTGGTTACCAGCCTACCCTTGCTACTGAGATGGGTAAAATGCAGGAAAGGATCACCTCAACCAAAAGGGGCTCTATCACATCAGTTGAAGCTGTTTATGTACCTGCAGACGACCTTACTGACCCTGCTCCAGCTACAACTTTCAGCCACCTGGATGCTACCACGGTACTTAGTCGTAAAATTGCCGAATTGGGTATTTATCCTGCTGTTGATCCCCTGGATTCAACTTCAAGAATTCTGACTCCTGAAATCGTAGGTGACAAACATTATGATACCGCACAAAAAGTAAAAGAAATTCTTCAGCGATATAAAGACTTGCAAGACATCATCGCCATCCTGGGTATTGATGAACTTTCAGATGAAGACAAACAGGTTGTTCATCGTGCCAGAAGAATTGAGAGGTTCCTGTCGCAGCCTTTCTTTGTTGCAGAACAGTTTACGGGTATGCCCGGAAAATTTGTTTCCATTGAAGATACCATTAAAGGATTCAATATGATCATTGACGGTGAAGTGGACAAATATCCGGAACAGGCCTTCCTGCTTGTTGGTACTATTGAGGAGGCTATCGAAAAAGGTGAAAGACTACTTAAAGAAAGTGAATAACCATGCATCTTGAAATTATTTCTCCTGATCGCGTTATTTATAACGGGAATGTGACCAGTGTAAAATTACCCGGTAAAGACGGCTATTTTGAACTTCTAAATGATCATGCCCCTTTGGTTGCGATTTTACAAAGTGGTGAAATACGCATAATCAAAGACGATGGCGAAAAGGAGTATTTTGAGGTAGATGAGGGATTTGCTGAAGTAATCCAAAACAAAATCACAGTGCTGGTGTAATCAGCGATTGAATTTCTTAAAAAAACTTTGCCATTTCATCTGGATAACACCAAAAAAGGCTTCATAAAAGATAGACTTATTCATCTTTGAAGTTCCCCGTGTCCTGTCAATAAAAATAATCGGAATTTCCCTTATCCTGAATTTATACTTCCATGTCAGAAATTTCATTTCAATCTGAAAAGCATAGCCTTTAAACTTGATCTTATCAAGGTCAAGGGTTTCCAATACTTCACGTTTGTAACAGACAAATCCGGCAGTAGTATCTTTTACAGGCATACCTGTTACTATTTGCACGTAGCGTGATGCATAAAAGGACATTAATACCCTTCCCAGTGGCCAGTTAACAACATTGGCACCACTAATATACCGGGAACCAACGGCCATATCAGACCCTTGATGATTACATGCATCGTACAACCGGATAAGGTCATTGGGATTGTGGGAGAAATCAGCATCCATTTCAAAAATCAGGTCGTACTGATGTTCAATAGCCCATTTGAACCCAAGGATATATGCAGTACCAAGGCCCTGCTTCCCTTCCCTTTCCAGGATGAATAGCCTGTCTTTGTATGTGTTTTCAATTAATCCTTTGACAATACCGGCAGTCCCGTCAGGGGAGTTATCATCAATGATCAGGATATGGAAATGTACTTCCAAACCAAAAACAGCAGCAATGATATCGCTTATGTTTTCTTTTTCGTTGTATGTTGGGATGATGACGAGCGACTTGGCCACAATAGATTCCTGATAATTTAAAATAAAGCGCAAACTTAATAAATCACAACTTTTAAATCTGTATGAAAAAGCAATAAATTTTACTGAATCAATTGGAGCAGCATCTTTAACAATCCGATGATCCTGTGTAAATTTGAAACTCATCATAACAGACTCATGAATTCTGCTAAAACAAGAATCCTTTTTCTCGACCGCGATGGCGTCCTTATTCGCGAACGCGGAGAATACAATTATCTTCCCGAACATCTGATTATTAATGAGGATGTAGTGCCGGCTTTACATCATGCGCGGGAAGCAGGATTCTTATTTGTTGTAGTTACCAACCAGGGCGGAATTGCAAAAGGGCTTTATTCCCTGGAAAATGCAAAAAACCTTAATGACCTTCTGAGTAAAAAACTCCGGGCCGAAGGTATATCAGTTTCCCTTTTTATGGTCTGCCCACACCACAATTCGGTATCACGCTGCCTGTGCCGGAAACCCGGTTCATTAATGATTGAAAAAGCATTAGCCAAACTGAATGGGGATCCTTCCCTATCTTTCCTGATCGGTGACCAGGAAAGGGATATCCAGGCTGCTCAACATGCAGGTATTGAAGGTATCAGGATAGAACCCAACAAAAGCTTGTTGCCAGCGGTAAACCAAATTATTGTAAAATCAGGCAATCATTAATATGGTGAATGGTTTATACCTGTCAATCTGGTTAGATTCCTCCAATAAAATAATCATTGTTGTTTAATAAATTTATATGTTCAGTCGTAACCGTTTGGCTTTTCCAAAAATTATTGTCAATTGTTTTAGGGTCATTTCAGCAGAAAAAAATTCATGTACATTTGCCAAGTAAAAATTCAGGCTTGTGAGTATCCAAGTTGAAAACCTGACCAAAATATACGGAAACCAGAAAGCGATTGATGAAATCTCTTTTGAGATTGAAAAAGGTGAAATTGTTGGTTTTCTGGGGCCTAATGGTGCAGGAAAATCAACAACCATGAAGATTCTTTCCTGCTTTACCTGGCCTGATTCAGGCTTTGCGCGGGTCAATGGTTTTGATATATTAAATGAAGCCGGATCAGTAAAGAAAAGTATCGGTTACCTGCCGGAGAATAACCCTTTGTATGACGAAATGTATATCAGGGAATATCTCACTTTCATCGCAAGAACATACCCCGGCCTGGAAAACAGGGATAAGCGTGTAAATGAGATGATTGAACTGATTGGCCTCGAACCTGAGATCAGAAAAAAGATAGGCGAACTATCAAAAGGATTCCGTCAGCGTGTGGGATTAGCCCAGGCGTTGATTCATGACCCCGAGGTACTTATTCTGGACGAACCTACTTCGGGCCTTGACCCCAACCAGGTTGTTGAGATCAGGAAACTGATCCGTGAAGCAGGGAAGACAAAAACTGTTATCCTCTCTTCACATATAATGCAGGAAATACAGGCATTGTGCGACAGGGTGATCATTATTAATAAAGGTATCATTGTGTCCGACAATCCTATTGACAGCCTGCTGAGCAGTTCGGATACAGTTAAAGTAGAACTTATCCTTAAAAAACCGGTCCGCAGGGAAGACCTCCTGAAAATTGATGGAGTCAGCAGGGTTGAGATAGATAAAGAGAATACCTGGCTAATCTACTCGACTGAACTGGACCTGGCAGAGAAAATATTCAATTATGCTGTTGAAACAGCTAATATTATTCTCGAATTAAAAACAGAAAAACAAAATCTTGAAGAAATATTCCAGCATCTAACGGAAGATCAAAAACAATGAAAGCTATTTATCTCAAAGAAATAAACAGTTTCTTCAGTTCAGTCATTGGCTATGTAGTCATTGTTGTTTTTCTTGTTGTTACAGGGGTGTTTTTATGGATTATCCCTGAAACCAGTGTTTTTGATTACGGTTATGCTACGCTTAACCAGTTATTTGAACTGGCTCCATGGGTATTCATGTTCCTGATCCCGGCTATCACTATGCGCTCATTTGCCGAAGAAAGGAAAGCAGGCACCTATGAGACCCTGCTCACCAAACCGGTATCTGATTTCCGTATTATCGGTGCCAAATACATGGCCGGTTTTACCCTGGTGGTCTTTTCACTTATTCCATCCCTTATCTATTTTTATACGGTGTACCACCTGGCATCACCTGCCGGCAATATGGATATAGGTGGCACATGGGGATCGTTTATTGGCTTGTTTTTTATTGGAGGCGTTTATGTGGCTATTGGATTATTTTCCTCATCATTTACTGACAACCAGATTGTTTCATTCATCCTGGCAGTGTTAATCTGCTTTATCTTCTATGTTTTAATCGACTTGCTCAGGGGTGTTTCTGTCATTAACCCCATTGACCCGCTACTTGAATACATCAGCCTCAATACCCACTATTTGTCTGTTAGCAGAGGTGTTATCGACAGCAGGGATGTTGTCTATTTTCTTTCGGTCATATTCGTATTTCTACAGTCAACTAAAATGATCATGACAAGCAGGAAATGGAAATAATGAATAAACATATTGCCAGCCTTAAGAAAGCAAACCGTATGAGTTCCTTCACCCGGTTGGTTATCATTATTTTCCTAAATGTCATTTCTTTTTACTATTTCACCCGGCTTGACCTCACTTCAGATAATCGTTTTTCACTTGGCCAATCAACCAAATCAATATTGGATGAACTGGATGATGTTGTATATGTCAAAGTTTACCTTGATGGCGATTTACCGGCAGGGTTCAGAAAATTAAAGCAATCCACAAAAGAACTTCTCGATGAGATGCGACTTGCTGGCAACCACAGGATTGAATACCTGTTTGAAGACCCATTGGCAAGCGGAACGGTAAAAGAAAAGCAGGATATCATTAACCAACTCATACAAAAAGGACTGGAACCGGTTAACCTTGAAGTGGTTGAAAAAGGGGAAAAAATTCAGAAAATCATTTTCCCGGATGCGGTAATATCCTATAAGAATAAATACATCCCCGTCAAACTTCTACAACAGCAAATAGGCGTATCACCAGAGACACAACTCCATAATTCGATCACCAACCTCGAATTTCTTATCACCAATACGATAAAAAAGTTAATGAGTGGTGAGAAAAAGAAAATAGCTTTTATTGGCGGCCATGGCGAATTGACCTCAAAGGAAACCACAGATGCTGCTAACAGCCTGAAACAATATTACGAAGTTGAACGGATTGACCTCCCAAAATACAAAGTGGGTATACTGGATAAATTCGACCTTTTAATTATTGCCAAACCTGATACTACTTTTTCAGAACTTGAAAAATATAAAATCGACCAGTTTGTCGTCAAGGGAGGCAAAGTGCTCTGGCTGGTTGAAAGCCTCCTGGCTGAAATGGATAGTTTGAGACAATCGGGAGTAGCCACAACCCTCGACTATCCACTCAATTTAAATGACATGTTTTTCAAATACGGTATCAGGTTGAACACCAACCTGGTCCAGGATATTCAATGCCACCTGATACCCATTACTACTACTTATGGTACACCCAAAAACGAATTCAGGCCATGGCCTTATTATCCGGTTGTATTTCCTGAAACGCACCATCCGGTAGTAAACAACCTCAATGCAGTCTGGTTTAGATTTGCAAACTCCATAGACACCGTTGGTAATAAAAAGATTAAGAAAACCATATTGCTGAGAAGCTCGGACAAATCAAGGGAAAGTTACCATATTGCCCGGATCA
>CAZVAY010000065.1:0-10951 GCA_964625265.1 uncultured Sphingobacteriales bacterium
TTTTATTTGAAAAATTCAGTTATTTCTCAGGTGGTGAATTTAATCTGATATTTTAAATTTTTTATATGTAGGAAACCATTCTCTTGCTATTTTTGACCCTTATGAAAAAATGGTACTTAGTTGTTTTATTCATCGTTGGCATTTATCACATTTTACCTGGCCAGAACACCAATTATAAAACCATTGACATTGGTAACCTCGGTGTTACTATCAACCTGACCGGTACTATTGGCAATCCGAATGTCCGTAACAACCCTGCCGAACAACCTTCCATGGAATATCCGCTTAATTCGGGTATTGAGCATTTATTTGAAGGCGGGCTCTGGATAGGTGCTTCCGTCAATGGACAGCAACGGGTATCCACCACTACTGTGGATGCCGCGTATGGTTATTATCCGGGTGGCTCAGGTTTTGAATTTACAACATTGGGCCCTATGGAAGAAAGGTCGGTATTGCCATCCAGCGAATATTTTAGCGCCAATGCGGTGTCGCACCAGGATATAATTGTCCGGACAACCGACTCAAACAGCTTTGTTCCGGGTACCAGCATCAAAATTCCCGATCATGATTTTCCTTTGGATGCTGTTGTAAAGCTTGAAGCCTATGCCTGGAATTATTCCTTTGCTGACTTTTTTGTTATTTTAAATTATGAAATAACCAATAACTCCAACAATCGTTGGGATTCTGTTTACCTGGGATTCTGGACCGATCTGGTAGTCAGGAATGTCAATGTTACCCAGGACAATGGTACAGCTTTTTACAACAAGGGGGCCGGTGGGTTTATCGATTCGTTCGATGCAATTTATGTATATGAATATGATGGTGATGATATTGACTATACCCAGTCGTATGCATCGTTGCAATATCTGGGTACTGAATGGAGAAACCTGTTTTTGCATCCGAATAACACATCCCTGCTGCAGGATTCGGGTTACCAGGTAAAGGTCAATGCCAATTTCTGGAATTTCAGGAATTTTGACGGTTCCATTTATGGCGCCCCTGCTGATGATGTACAGAGGATGAAAAAATTGAAAAACGGTCTGAGTTTTCCCGATCCAGTGCTGTCAGGAACTGCCAGCAACAAAACACAGCTATTGTCATTTGGGCCTGTCCCGGAAATGCAACCCGGTGAGAGCGTTACTTTTACTATTGCCCTGGTTGCAGCCAAACAACTGGTATACAAGACAGATGATGATGCCAGCAGGGCCGAACTTTATGAACATCTCAACTGGTCGAAAAGAACATACCTGGGCGAAGACCTCAATGAAAACGGCAGACTGGATAAAAATGAAGACCTGAATGAAAACAAACAACTTGACCGTTACATCTTGCCGGAACCGCCCCGTTCCCCACACGTTAAGTTCATTTCTTCAGGGAATAAAGTAGATATTTATTGGGACAATACATCTGTGTATTCCATTGACCCGATTACAAAAAAACATGATTTTGAAGGGTTCAGGCTTTACCGCTCCCAACTGGGTGACGACCTTGAACTGAGTGCCCTTTCCAAGGCCAAGCTCATTGCTACCTGGGATTCTGCTGGAAACAATGTGGGTTACAACAATGGTTTTGATATAATAAAATTACCTGAGCCTGTTACCTTTGACGGAGATTCCATTTCGTACACCTTCCACTATTCCATTGATGGCCTGCTCAATGGCTGGCAATATGTCTTTGTCTTGACTGCTTTTGATGAAGGGGACAAGGCCCTTCAACTCGAACCACTCGAATCGTCCACCATCGAAAATGCATTCAGCGTGGTGGTGGGTACTCCTGGTACTGACAACCCTGAGGTAAAAATTGGGGTTTATCCCAATCCTTACAGGATTAATGCTGCCTGGGACGGAGTAACTTCCAGGACCAAAAAGCTTTATTTTTATAACCTGCCAAAACGTTGCGATATCATCATATATACGGTTTCAGGTGATGTGGTAGCTAAGCTTTACCACGATGGTGATTTCTATCAGGGAGATGATATCCAATGGTACAACCGTTACAGCGCTGCCGGTAACAGGGTATTCCCGGGTGGCGAACATGCCTGGGACCTACTGTCGGAAAATAAACAATCCATCACACAGGGGTTGTACCTGTTTACGGTCAAAGACCTTGACAGCGGTATGATAAAAAAAGGTAAATTTGCTATTCTCAAATAAAAATTACTAACTGCTAAAATTATTACTGATGAAGAAATTTTACGTGCTATTAATGGGAATGTTAATGGTTACAGGCCTGATGGCCCAAAACCATGGCTACCCAACCCGTATTGACAGTGTTCAGTTTGTTGATGATGTATCACTGCAGGCCGGCAATGTCGACCCGATCTACTTTGCTAAAGGTGATACCATAACGGTTGAGGGAATTGTTACTTTCAACCCGTTGTATTATGGGATGAGTACCAACCGGAAAGCCACCTGGCTACAGGATACAAGCCTGGCAAAATGGGGTGGTATCAATGTTTTTATTGATCCCAATGCAGCAGGGATAACTTTCGACTACACAGGTACTTTGCAGGACCTCAATGATGATATAAAATTTTATGAAAATTTTATTCCCGGCTATAAAGTGAAATGCACCGGGATATTGAATGAATACCAGGGGAATACACAATTGAACCTGATACCGATTGAAAGTGAGATTGTTGATATACCCACCAAAATTGATACAACAGAACCCATCCACCCCACCCAACTTACCATTGACGTTTTTTCGAAAAGTGACGGCAGCGGAGGACAGAAAATACAGGTCGTTTCAGGTCAACCCTACGAAGGTATGTATGTCAGATTTAACAACGTGGTGGTTGTTGACCTGGGCCCTCACCCCAGCGACCCGACAAACAGGAAAATTTGGAGTGTTCAGGACGAATTCGGAAATAAATTAGAGATCAGGGATAACTCAGGTTATTTCAGGAACGATGCAAAATCAGATGCTCCCTGGATCAACAACTTTTCTTTTAACTTTCCATCAATAGGCACCAGGCTGGCCTATGTACAAGGAGTCATTGGGTACAGTACAGCTTATGGGTTTCAGCTAAGCCCCTTATTGCCATCCGATATTTTTGTTGCTGCTGCAGCCCCGTTTATCAGCCATGTATCCCGTTATCCTGTTATTCCAACTTCTTCGGACAAAGTGAAAATTCAGGCCAGTATTACCGACAATGATGGTAAGGTGGTTTCTGCCAAACTGCACTATTCAGTTGGAGCCGGCAATAATAATTTTAATAATCTTAACATGAGTGATCTTGGTGGAGGTGTTTTCGCAGCTTACATTCCGGCACAATCAAATAATTCCCTTGTTAATTTTTATTTATCTGCAGTTGATGATTCCGGTTATGTTGCCTATTTCCCCGATTCACTTGCAACCGGTTCCAATTATACTGTCCTTGATGGCGGCATTACGACCATTGAACAGATTAAAAAATCACCCTCGGGCACTTCACCCTGGAAAGGAGATACTTTGTCAGGCATATCCATCGAAGCAATTGTAACCTCTACACTTGATCATTTCAGCCTGGTTTCAATTCAGGATAATACAACACCATGGTCGGGCATCTTCCTGACCTCATCCAATGGTGAAGAAGGAATTTCAAGCCTCAAGCTCGGAGACAAAATCAGGATAACATCCGCTTATGTAACAGAAAGTTATGGAGTAACTATTCTGGCCTTTGCAGGAGGTAAAAATATGACCGTGCTTTCGCACAATAATCCATTGCCTGACCCTGTAAAGACAATTGACCCGGACTCAATCAATGCCAAAGTCCTGGAATATTCGGAGGCTTATGAAGGGATGTATCTTGAATTCGACAATATTTACCTGACAAGCAACAATCCGGATGATCCTTCAAATTACGGTGAATGGGCTATTGGTTATGATACCAATGCTCCTGGTTTAAGGGTGGATGATTATTCCAAAAAAATAGACCAGGGTGCCAATATTGACTCTTTCCTGTTGGGGCAACAATTCAGTTACTTCAAGGGAATCCTGTATTACAGTTTCGGAAATTACAAATTTGCACCCCGCGACTGGAACGATATTGACGGTTTCAATACTTTATGGGTACCTCACGCTGATTTCACATCTGATGTAACATCAGGAGATGCCCCATTAACAATCAGCTTTAAAGACCAGTCATCCAATTCCCCTTACTATTTGGATTATAACTGGGTTTTTGATGGTGGGAGCCCTGAAACAAGTACAGAGCAGAATCCACAAATTGATTACAACCTTCCAGGTTCTTACGCTGTCAAACTGGTGGTTTCCAATAAAGACGGAGAGGATTCAATCTCAAAAAGTGCTTATATCCTTATTACTTCCATAGACGATCACCAGCAATTAAACAACCTGGTCATATTCCCCAACCCTGTTTCAGATTATGTTTACATCACAGGCAACCAGACTACCAGTCAAACGATGCATATTGCTGTTTATGATGCTACTGCCAGGCTGAGAGCGGAGAAAGACATATCGATATCCACGGATTTCCTGGACAGGATTGACCTTAAACACCTTGATAAGGGTATTTACTGGATAAAGCTCAGCCTCGAAAATGGCAAAACCATTGTAAAACCGCTTATTAAAAATTAAGCGTTAAACATCATTATTTAAAGCCCCTTTTATCGGGGCTTTTTTAATTCCCTGCCTTTTGTATGAGAAGGCCAGTGAAAATAATGTTGATTAAATGGCGGGCAAAAAATTGTAATTAGTGTAATTATATTGTAATTTTGGCAGATAAAAACCTGCTTTGTAGTAATATCGGACGATGGCTTGTTTATTGTGAAAGAGCAGAAAGAAAAATTAAATTTATGAATGCAAAATTTTCCCCCCGGGTTCAGGATGTTATCCAATTCAGTAGAGAAGAAGCGATACGGCTGGGACATGATTATATTGGCCCCGAGCATTTGCTTCTTGGTATGATCAGAGAAGGAGAGGGTAGGGCCATGCTGGCCATCCAGAACCTGGAAGTAGATACTGCAGGTTTGAAGAAGACAATGGAAGAGAAAATCAGAAATACTGCCAATCCTGCCAAAGATATTACCGGAAATATCCCCTTGACGAAACAGGCTGAGAATGTATTAAAAATGACCTATCTTGAGGCACGTATACTGAAGAGTGATATTATTGATACCGAGCATTTACTGCTCTCAATCCTTAAAGATGAGGACAATATAGCCTCTCAGATATTGAACCGCTACTCGGTAACATATGAGTTGGTAAAAAAAGATCTGATGGAACATTATTTTGGAAAAGTTGACCTGCCATCACAACCTGACGAAGAAGAATTTGAAAATGAACCCCGTAAATCAGGAGGCACTGAATCTAAATCAAGAGCTGCCAAATCAAAAACTCCGGTATTGGATAATTTTGGCCGGGACCTGACCCGTATGGCTGAGGAAGATAAACTGGACCCCATCGTTGGCCGTGAAACTGAGATTGAAAGAGTATCCCAGATTTTAAGCCGAAGAAAGAAAAATAACCCTGTATTAATTGGGGAGCCCGGAGTAGGTAAATCCGCTATTACCGAAGGTCTTGCCCTCAGGATCATTCAAAAAAAAGTGTCCCGTATTCTTTTCAATAAAAGAATCATCGCCCTTGACCTGGCATCGCTTGTAGCCGGTACCAAATACCGTGGCCAGTTTGAGGAAAGGATGAAAGCGGTACTGAATGAGCTTGAAAACAACAATGATGTCATCCTTTTTATTGATGAATTGCATACCATTGTGGGTGCCGGTGGTGCATCCGGGTCACTCGATGCATCTAACATGTTCAAACCGGCCCTCGCCAGGGGGGAACTTCAGTGTATCGGGGCTACCACACTGGATGAATACAGGCAACATATAGAAAAAGACGGGGCACTGGAACGCAGGTTTCAGGTGGTTATGGTTAACCCGCCTTCACCCGAAGAAACACTTGAGATTTTAGAAAACATAAAAGACAGGTACGAAGACCATCACATGGTGTATTTTACCGATGATGCCATTAAAGCCTGTGTGACAATGAGCGACCGCTACATCAACGACCGTAATTTGCCCGATAAAGCGATTGACATCCTTGATGAAGCAGGAGCCAGGGTACATATTACCAATATTCATGTGCCTAATGAAATTCTGGAACTTGAGAAACAGATTGAGTCAGTGCGGCAAGAAAAAAATGACGCAGTGCGAAGACAACAATATGAGGAAGCAGCCCATTTGCGAGATAAAGAGAAAAAACTGATTGAACAATTGGAACTGCAAAAACACAAATGGGAGGAAGACAGCAAAAAACATAGGTTTACAGTGACCGATGAACATGTTGCCGAAGTTGTGGCCATGATGACAGGTATTCCGGTTAAACGAATTGCCCGGAATGAAGGTATGAGATTGCTGAATATGGAAAACGAACTTAAAGGAAAAATAATTGGCCAGGACGATGCTATTAAGCGACTTACCAAAGCCATACAAAGGACGCGTGCCGGTTTGAAAAATCCAAACAGACCTATCGGCTCGTTTATTTTTCTTGGCCCCACCGGTGTTGGTAAAACCGAAGTGGGGAAAGTACTTGCACATTACCTTTTCGATTCTGATGATTCGTTAATCCGAATCGATATGAGCGAGTACATGGAGAAATTTAATGTTTCAAAACTTATTGGTTCGCCCCCTGGCTACGTAGGTTACGAAGAAGGAGGCCAGCTTACAGAAAAAGTCAGAAGGAAACCCTATTCGGTTGTGTTGCTGGACGAAATTGAAAAGGCCCACCCTGATGTAAATAATATTCTGTTGCAAATATTGGATGAAGGATTTATTTACGACAGCCTGGGTAGGAAAATCGATTTCAGGAATACGATCATTATTATTACTTCTAATATTGGAACCCGGCAATTGAAAGATTTTGGTGCAGGGATTGGCTTTACTACACAGGAAGATTCATCCGAACTTCAAAAAAACATCATTGAAAAGGAACTGAAGAAATTCTTTAATCCGGAATTCCTCAACAGGATAGATGATGTAATTATCTTTAACACCCTGACAGAAGATCATATCAGGAAAATTATTGAGAGTCCAATCAGGGAATTGAAGGCCAGGATTAAGGAACTGGGTTACAACATTGAACTGACGGAATATGCCAAAGAATTTTTAGTTAAAAAGGGCTACGACCCCAAATATGGCGCCCGGCCTTTACAACGAGCCATTCAGAAATACCTTGAAGACAAAGTAGCCGAAGAATTACTGAAACTCGACCTGAAGGAAAATGATACTTTCCTGGTTAAATTCAATGAGAAAAAAGATGAGTTGGAAATAGAAGTGCTTGATGAGCCTGAAATAGAATCTCCCAAACCCAAAAAGTCGTCAAAGGCGGAAGGGAAAAAGGGTGACAAGAAATAACTGGCCTGGCTTCAGAATTACAGGAAAATTAGTAAGCTTCTACCCGGAAGATCAAAGGCAGGATTTTCTGAATTTTATCACTACGTTTATACCATTTTATCTGGTTTGACCCCGGCATCTGCGGTTTATCGACTATCAATGTATCCGTATTGGCAGAATCAATCAGGGTTTTAATAAAATCCGATTTTATCGCATAAGTAGTTTCTTCCCTTTGAGCGTTTTTTCCACTGATAATTCCGATTATATAACCATAATCATCGAACAAGGGGCCTCCTGAGTTCCCGGGATTGGCCGGTATGGAAACCTGGTACGAAGAACTGTCACCATTGAAACCTGTAAGGGAACTAATGGATCCCTCTCCGAATACGACATCACGTTTTGAAAACCCAAGGGTAAATACATAGTTGCCGAGTTTTGCATCACTATTGGCAAAAATGTAAGGAATGGTATTAAATCCGGAAAACAAGGTGTCATCTACTTTCAACAGGGCGATATCATGGGATGGTTCCTTATAGACTATCCTTGCTTTGTATTTTATAAGGGAGTCGCTGTATTGTGAAATAACGACAGAATCTACATTTTTCACCAGGTGATAACTGGTGGCGAGATAACCATTGGGCGCAATGGCAAAGCAGGTACCGCTATACCGGGTGATCTTCTTGTCCTCACTTTTTGTAAATGCATTCCATATCGATTGCTGCTTACTGGAAATTTTATTGATGTCATTTTTCAATTCGGAATATTCATCGAACTTTTTGTTGTAATCGAAGGCGCCCATTTTAAACAACACTGACATCACCACCAGGAGTGCTAAACCGGCTGCCACCAATGTAAATGTGGCATATCTGAGAATAGTATATTTTGGTTTTTGCCTCAATACTTCCTTTAAGGCTTTTTCTTCATCTATTTGCCGGTGGATCAGGTCGAGTTTTTTCTGAAGTATCGTTTTCTCTCCATATTTTTCCAGGGCATCCAGGGTATCCAGGTATTCCTGAAGCTGGAGGGCAAACTCCGGGTCACTGGCCAGGCGAACATTAAAATCATTTAGCTCGCTACCCCTAAGTTCATTGTCCAAATATCGTTGTAGTAGTTCTTCCATTTATAAATTATTTTTACTAAAAAAAATAGTTTTCAGTCGTTTGAGGCATTTGTATTTTTGGTTCTTTGTGTTGTCAGTATTGGTATAGCCCATTTTTTCGGTTATCTCGTTCATTGATAATTTCCTGATGTAAAAGTCTGTCAATAGATTTTTGCAATGTTCCCCTATCTCTTCCAGGCTCTGGTACATGGCCCTGAATCTTTGCTCTCGTTTTTCCAGGTCTGTTTCTTCATCAATATGTTGGTAAATATAATTGGCAGTTTCATTGAGGATGGGTGTTTTTTTATTGCTACGGGCCAGTTCCAGTAGCCATAACCTCCGGGCTACAGAATAAAGGTAGGTTTTAATTTTACAGTATAGTTCAAATGCAGGGTCCTTCAATTTGTCCAGGAAAATAATGAATGCATCCTGGTAGATATCTTTTGCTTCCTGAATAGTGCCGTTATTTGAAATTACAAAATACATAATAGCCGGATAGTTTGAAATATAGATTTTTTCAATTGTTTCTTCATCGTTCTCTTTAATCTTCTGAATGATCTCTTTTTCATCTATGTAGCTTGTCTCACGCATTCAATTAAACATTTATAAGAAATCAAAGGAAAAGTAACCTTAAATGAGAAAGAATAATTTCCATCCGGGGAAATTTGCTTGTTCAAAAATAGCTTTATTCCTTGAATTTGATTTAAAATGCGTTTTAGGAAAAAAATTTAATTTGCCGGGTTACCTTTCTCCTGAAATGTTATTAAGGATAAATTTTGGTTAACTTTTAAATACTTTATCATGAGAAAGTTGTATTTCGTAATCGTTGCTCTGATCGGAATGGCTGCATTTATCGCCTGTACAAATAATACAGATAACGCAGAAGAACAAACTGAGGAGGCAACCGAGCAGGTTGAAGAAACACCTGAGGCTGTTGAAGAAGAAGCTGTTGAAGAAGAAGCTGTTGAAGAAGAAGCAGTTGAGGAAGAAGCCGTTGAGGAAGAAATGCCTGCTGAAGAGCCTGCAGAAGAGCCAGCAGCCGAAGAAGGTTGCTAAGATCTTAACTTATTTGCTTTAGTTCAGACGAAAAACAATGCTGTACCTTTTCAGCATTGTTTTTTTATTGACTATTTTGGTTATTATTCTTCGTCTTCGTGATGTGGCTTGTAATGTTTTAACACTTCCTTACTGATACCTACACTGCTGAAACCACCATCATGAAACAGGTTTTGCATGGTTACCTTCCGTGTGAGGTCCGAGAACAAGGTGATCACATAATCAGCACATTCATCAGCAGTGGCATTGCCTAACGGTGACATTTTATTTGCAAAATGCATGAATGCATCAAAGCCTTTAACCCCTTTACCGGCCGTTGTGGGAGTTGGAGATTGTGATACCGAGTTGATACGGATATTCCTTTTTACGCCATAATGGTTGCCGAAAGACCTGACAATGGATTCAAGAAGTGCTTTGGCCTGGGACATATCACTGTAAGTGTCAAACATCTTCTGAGAGCCCACGTAGGTTAATGTCACTACTGAACCACCTTTTTCAATATAATCGTTCTGGAAAGCGACACTCAGAACTTTATGCAACGACAACGCTGAAATATCGAGAGTTTCAAGGAAATCTTTGTAGTTGAGAAATGGATAATCACGTTTTTTTATGATGTTCCGTGACATGCCAACTGAGTGTAAAACAAAATCAACAGGGCCACCAAGGTATTCAATAGATTCTTTATACAAATTGTCGATATCGTTAACAGAAGTGACATCCGCAGGAATAACCATTGTTTCACATTCCTTTGCCAGTTCCTGGATTTTTCCCAGACGCAATGCAATTGGGGCGTTGGTGAGCGTGAACCTGGCGCCTTCTTCATGGGCTCTTTTGGCAATAGCCCAGGCAATGGAGGATTCATTGAGGGCACCAAAGATAATACCCCGCTTTCCATTAAGTAAGTTGTAAGTCATTTATTCAATAAATTTTGTTATTCGTACAAAAAAAATGACTGCAAAGCTAAACAAATTTTGTAACCATTTCTTTTGCGCTGTCGTAGGCAGGTTGGCCTGGTTTTTCACCTCCCACCATTTTGGCAATCTCTTCTATACGGTCTTGAGGGCTAAGCTTGTTGATGGACGTAGCTGTTCTGCCATCCTGTATTTTTTTAATTACGAGAAAATGATCGTCACCTCTGGCTGCTGTTTGCGGCAGATGGGTGATGGCTATCAGTTGGTGCGATTTACTCATTTGTTTAAGCAGGGCACCAACCTGTATGGATATTTCACCGGAAATACCCATGTCAATTTCATCAAAAATAACGGTCGGCAGAGCTGTTTTTCCGGCTAGAATATATTTCAGGCAAAGCATCAACCTGGAAAGTTCCCCACCTGAAGAAACTTTAGCTAGCGGGGCAGGTGAGATCCCGGGGTTGGAACTAAAGAGGATCTGTATTGTATCAAGACCATTTTGGAAAAAGCTTCCGGGCTGGCTGATTTTAAACCGGATCACGGCTTCA
>CAZVAY010000066.1:0-10764 GCA_964625265.1 uncultured Sphingobacteriales bacterium
CCCAAATTGTTTTCTCTCCTTTGCATAATTCATTGCCAGTTCGTATGCTCCCTGCGCCAGGCCCAGGCCCATAGCTGCAATAGATAAACGTCCGGCATCAAGAGTAGCCAGCATGATATGAGAGCCTTCTCCCTGTTTACCGAGCATATCGGCATGGCTGACCCGGCAGTCGTCAAAATATAATTCGGCTGTATTGGATGCCCTCCACATCATTTTATTGTGCATTTCAACGGCTTTAAAACCGGGTGTCCCGGACCGGAGGATGAAACAGGTAAATTCTTTTTTACCGTCAGCGGTAATTTCAGATACTGCCTGAATAGTGGAACCAATGGTAAACGAGGATGCTGCGTTGGTAATGAAAATTTTAGAACCGTTGATCACCCAGTCATCACCATCCTTTACAGCCCTGGTTTTTGACCCCCTGGAATCTGAACCGGCTGAGGGTTCGGTCAGGCCAAAACCCCATAATGCTTTTCCTGAACACAATCTTGGCAGGAATTCCATCTTTTGTTCTTCCGTGCCGTAGTAGTACAGTGGCCCGATGCCAAGTGAATTGTGTGCGGCCAAAGTGGCTGCCTGTGATGAATCAATCCGGGCAAGTTCTTCTACGGCAATGATATAGGACAATGTATCCATCCCTTGCCCACCATATTTTTCAGGCAGGTACATACCCATCAACCCAAGTTCTCCCATCATGGCGGTAAGCTCCGGTGAAAACTCTGCTTTTTCATCAAGTTCCTGTGCGCGGGGTTTTATCTCCCTTTCAGCAAAATCACGGACTGTATCTCTAATGAGCTTCTGCTCTTCTGATAAATCAAAATTCATTCTATTATTCTTTAACGTTTTTTGAAGATTTCTTTTCCAAAATTACCAATTCAATATCCCTGTCAACCATATCGCCTTCTTTAACGAGAATATCCTTTACCGTCCCATCATAAGGTGCAACCAGGTTGTTTTCCATTTTCATGGCTTCAACAATCAGCAAAACATCATTCTTTTTCACCTTTGCCCCCTGGCTGGTTTTTATTTTTATCACTTTTCCGGGCATGGGCGCTACCACTTTGTTTTGCCCACCACCTGCACTCCCTGCCGACCGGTATTTTTCACCCGACAGCGTATCACCCCGGACTAATTCAAAAATACTGTGCCCGTAACTGACATAGCCGGTGTTCTTTTGGTTTTTGGAAACAATGATTTTTTGTGTGCTTCCGTTTACCTGCAACTTGATCCTGTTTTCGGATAGGGCAATTATTTTTGTTTTATATTCCTGTCCATCCACAACAAAGTGAATATCGGTGTTGAATTTGGATCTTATTTCAACCGGGTATTCAGCGCCATTGCACTTCACCGTTAACTCCATATGCTGGCGCCAAAAGCCAATTTGTTCCCAGACAGATAAGGGCGCTTCATGGTTCTTCCTGTAGTTAAAATCATAAGCTAAAAAAGCAATTACCGGTATATGTGCGTTGGCAAGGGCGGCCTGTTCCGCTGTAGTAGACAGATAATGATCGTGATGAGTGTCGCAAAAGGAAGTGGAAATATTATTGGAGGCATAGTCCGGATCCTTCAAAATGTAACGGAGGTAGTTGATGTTGGTTTTAATACCATGAATATGATAGGTGCCAAGGGCAGAATACATATGATTAATGGCCTGTGTCCTGTTTTTCCCTTTACAGATCAGTTTGGATATCATAGGGTCAAATAAGCTGTAAACCTGCATGGCCCTGTGAGTTGATGTATCAAGCCTGATGTTTTCACCTTCAGGTTCCTGGTAAAAAGTCATTTCACCGGGTGAGGGCATGAAATTATTTTCCGGTTCTTCGGCATAGATCCGGCATTCAATAGCATGTCCTTCCTGCTTCACATCCTCCTGACTGATTTCAAGAGGAATTCCGGAGGCTATTTTTATCTGGTTTTGAACAATATCAATGCCCGTGACCATTTCGGTAACGGGATGTTCAACCTGAACACGGGTGTTCATTTCCAGAAAATAATAATTCAGATTTTTATCTACAAGAAATTCGACAGTCCCGGCATTTTTATAATGCGTTTTTCCGGCAATGGTAACGGCTGCTTCACAAATCTTTTTCCGTGTGTTTTCATCAAGGGTAGGCGAGGGGCTTTCTTCAATGATTTTTTGGTAACGCCTCTGAATGCTGCATTCCCTTTCGAACAAATGAACAACATGACCGTGATGGTCACCCAGGACCTGGACTTCGATATGCCGGGGTTCTTCAATGTATTTTTCGATGTAGATATCGGGGTTTCCAAAATAAGTTGCCGCTTCGCGCGAAGTGGATTCAAGCGTATCTTTCAGGCTTTTGTAATCTCTTACTATGCGCATCCCTTTGCCACCGCCACCGGCTGCCGCCTTGACCAGCAAGGGCAAAGCAATGGTTTCGGCACGGGCCAACAATTCCTCAGGCGTTCCGGTTATCCCTTCGGTAATGGGGATGCCGTTTTCTTTGGCAAATTTCCGTGATTCAATCTTGTTGCCCATCAGCAGCATGGACTCTGCATCGGGACCGATGAACACGATACCGTTTTCGTTGCAGGCTTTGACAAAATCCGGGTTCTCAGACAGAAAACCATATCCCGGATGGATAGCATCGCTGCCTGACATTTTAGCAATTTCAATAATCTGATGAATATTCAGATAAGTGCTGAGTAAGTCATCTCCCTGAAGCAAATAGGCTTCACCGGCTTTTTGCCTATGGTAGGCGTCTGCATCAGGTTTGGCGTATATGGCTACTGTGGCAATGCCCATTTTAGTTGCCGAATTCATGACCCTGACAGCAATTTCGCCCCTGTTGGCAATCAATATTTTCTTAAACATACCAATCATTATTCATTTTTTCCTTTCGTTTTTCCCAGGAAGGCTTTCATCCTTTGTTGTGCATCTTCCGTTGCCCTAAGACCGGCTATCATTTCTGCTGTGTAATGGTAAAGTTTTTCTGAAATAGGTTCTTTTGATACTGTGTGAATAAGATCCTTACAGGTTTCAACGGCCTGTTGTCCGGCAGAGAGCAGGTGGGCGGTGATTTCTTCAATCCAGTTGTCCAGTTCTTTTTCTGTTGCAAAGCAACGATTCACCAATCCTGTCCTTTCAGCTTCACGGCCGTCAAACAACCTACCGGTCAACATCAGGTCGCGTGCATGTGCCTGTCCAATCCTGTTAATTACAAAAGGCGAAATGGTAGCAGGGGTGATGCCCAGTTTAACTTCTGAAAAAGCAAATTTTGTTTCAGATGTGCAATAAGCAAGGTCACAGGCTGCCAATAATCCGTTGGCTCCTCCGATAGCAGCACCGTGAACGCGTGCTATCACCGGTTTGCTACATTCGTAAATACTTCTGAATGCTCCGGATAACCTAAGGCTGTCCTTTTCATTCTCTTCTTTGCCGTAACCGGCAATTTCTTTCATGTAATTAATATCGGCTCCAGCGCAAAAGGCTTTGCCGGAACCGCTGAGAATGATAACTCTTACTTCCGGGTTTTCCGACAAGGACTTAAAAGACTTTGGGATGGCATCAATCAATTCCCTGTTGAGCGCATTCCTTTTGTCGGGTCTGTTCAGTATGACCCTGGCTATTTTTGATTCTATCGTTATCTGAATACAATTCATTTTACATTCTGAAAATGCCAAATTTGGGTTCGGAGATAATTTTGTTCAATGACATGGAAATACCCATGGCCAGTACTTTCCGGGTGTCTGCAGGGTCGAGGATACCATCGTCCCACATCCTGGATGTGCTGTAAAAAGCCGAACCTTCGTGGTCGTATTTTGCCATGATGGTGCTCCTGAGTTTTTCGGCTTCTTCCTCCGGCATTTTCTTGCCTTTGGCTTCATACTGATCTTTTTTTACCGTTACCAGCACATTGGCCGCCTGCTCTCCGCCCATGACGGATATTTTTGCATGGGGCCACATATATAGCAACCTCGGGCTGTATGCCCTGCCGGCCATGCCGTAGTTTCCTGCTCCGTGTGATCCGCCAAAGATAACTGTGAATTTAGGTACTGGAGCATTGGCAACAGCATGCACCATTTTGGCTCCGTCCTTTGCAATACCTTTTCGTTCATAATCTTTTCCGACAATAAAGCCGGTAATGTTTTGTAAAAATACAAGAGGTGTTTTCCTTTCGGAACACAACTCAATAAAATGTGCGGCTTTCAATGCAGATTCGGAAAATAAGACACCATTGTTGGCAATAATACCGACAGGGAATCCCATTATCCGTGCGAAACCGGTAACCAGGGTAGGGGCATAACGTTCCTTGAATTCCTGGAATTTCGATCCGTCAACTATCCGTGCAATAATCTCTTTGGCCGGGACAGGTTTGCGTGTGTCCAAAGGTACAATACCGTATAATTCTTCAGGTGCATAAGCCGGTTCTTCCACCGGGGCCATATCAAGCAATTGTTTTTCTTTCTTTCCCAGGGTTTTAAATATATCACGGCATATCTGAATCGCATGGAGATCGTTTTCGGCAAAATAATCGGCAACACCGGATATGCGTGTGTGTACATCAGCTCCACCCATTTCTTCCGGAGTTACTATTTCACCTGTTGCTGCTTTTACCAATGGCGGGCCAGCCAGGTAAATGGTTCCCTGGTTTTTAACAATGATGGTTTCATCGCTCATGGCAGGGACATAGGCACCTCCGGCAGTACACATGCCCATCACAATGGAAATCTGTGGTATCCCTTGTGCTGACATAATGGCCTGGTTGTAGAAAAAACGCCCAAAATGCAGTTTGTCCGGAAATACTTCATCCTGCTCGGGTAGGTAGGCTCCTCCCGAATCTACCAGATATACACATGGCAATTCGTTTTCAAGAGCTATTTCCTGCGCACGAATATGTTTTTTGATCGTTAGCCGTAAATAAGAACCTCCTTTCACGGTTGCATCATTGGCAATGATCATGGTCTCCCTGCCCTGTATGACCCCAATCCCGGTTACAATCCCTGCTGAGGGAATTGTGTTGTCGTACTGGTCGTAAGCTGCAAGAGGCGATAACTCCAGAAAGGGTGTGTTGGGATCAATCAATTTGTATATTCTGTCCCTGACCAAAAGTTTCCCTCTTTCGATATGTCTTTTTACGTGTACTTCGGGTCCGCTTTTGGTGTTTTCTTTCAGTATTTTGTAATACCGGTCAAGCAGTTTGCGGTATTCTTTTTCATTATTCCGGAATTCTTCCGACAGGACATTTATTTTCGATTCTATTTTTTGCAAAGTCTGAATTTTAATGTTTAGGCTTAAAAAACAAAGATTTTGTCAGGAAACTAAAATAAGAAATCCTTGCTTACCGACAGCATGTTTTGGAGCATGGAAGTATTTGGCCATCCATAAGGGAATAGTGATTTTAATGAATGAACTCCCGTTTTATGTTCTTCTTTACCGATAAATTCTTCCGGTTTGTCAATTGTATTTGTATTGAGGGAAATGAGACGATACAAAGTTTTAATCTTTAGTCCTCCTGCCATGAAAACTATTAAAAGTATTTTACAATCCCTGAACCTGGTTTTGCTCTCAAGGGTTATCAGCCTGCTTTTGTATGGCTGTGATAAGGAAGCTATCACCAATACAGATGATAATCAGCATGAAATAGGCGACTATCCCATTGTTGTGACTTCCCAGACTACTTTTTTCGACACCTTCAGCAGATAGCCAGGAAAAATACCGGTTAGCTTTTTATGGTCAAAATGCCAATTATGCTGGCAGTACCTTGATTTAATATTCTGTGAGTTATATCCGTGTCACAGGCATCTGCTATTTTCCCCTACATATTCCTCCTGTACTGCCCACCTACTTCGTAAAGTTGGTCGGTGATCTGGCCCAGTGAAGCGTATTTGGATACCTCCATCAAAGCCTCAAAGATATTTCTATTTTGTACCGCGGCCGATCTCAGCTCTTTAAAATACTTTTCGGTTTCGGGCTTGTAGGTTTTCGTTATATTTTTGACCGTATTGATCTGATTCTGTTTTTCTTCTTCGGTGGAGCGGATTACCTCTCCCGGAATGACAATAGGAGAGCCCTTACTGGATAGAAAGGTATTAACACCCATGATGGGCAATTTACCTGTGTTTTTCATCATTTCGTAGTAGAGGGATTCTTCCTGAATCTTGTTTCGCTGATACATGGTTTCCATAGCACCCAGCACACCACCACGGTCAGTCAGTCTGTCGAATTCCGAAAGTACTGCCTCTTCAACCAGGTCGGTGAGTTCTTCAATGATGAAGGAGCCTTGCAGGGGATTCTGATTTTTGGCCAGTCCAAGTTCGTGGTTAATGATCATTTGTATGGCTATTGCCCTGCGGACAGATTCCTCTGTCGGTGTTGTGATAGCCTCGTCATAGGCATTGGTATGAAGCGAGTTGCAGTTGTCGTAAATGGCATACAAGGCCTGCAGGGTTGTCCTGATGTCGTTAAAGTCAATTTCCTGTGCATGCAGTGAACGCCCTGAAGTTTGGATATGGTATTTAAGCATTTGAGAACGGGCATTGGCTCCGTACTTATATCGCATTCCTTTAGACCAGATGAGCCGGGCTACCCGTCCGAGTACCGAATATTCAGGGTCGATCCCGTTACTAAAGAAAAACGACAGGTTAGGAGCAAACTTATTAATGTCCATGCCCCGGGAGGCATAATATTCCACATAGGTAAAGCCGTTGGCCAGGGTAAAGGCAAGTTGTGAGATAGGGTTGGCACCGGCTTCGGCAATGTGGTAGCCTGAGATGGATACCGAATAAAAATTTCGGATATTGTGATCGATAAAATATTCCTGCATGTCACCCATCAGCTTAAGTGAAAAATCAGTGGAGAAAATGCAGGTGTTCTGAGCCTGGTCTTCTTTCAGGATGTCAGCTTGTATAGTCCCCCTGACCTTGGCAATGGTGTCTGTTTTGATTTTATCGTAAACTTCAGCAGGCAGGACTTTGTCACCACTGATTCCCAAAAGCATCAGGCCGAGGCCGTCATGGCCTTCCGGTAATTTACCCTGATAGGCAGGGCGTTGAGTCCCCCGTTCGCTGAAAAAATCCACTAAGGTCTTTTCCGTTTTTTCAGTCAAACCATTTTCGCGGATATAGATTTCACATTCCTGGTCGATAGCTGTATTAAAAAAGTAGCTCGTCATGGCCGGTGCCGGACCGTTGATGGTCATAGATACCGATGTCTTGGGGTCGGTGAGCCTGAAACCGGAATAAAGTTTTTTTGCATCATCAAGGCAACAGACAGATACCCCTGAATTTCCGACTTTACCGTAAATATCAGGCCTGGTATCGGGATTGCGTCCATAAAGTGTTACCGAATCAAAAGCTGTGGAAAGCCTTTTAGCAGGCATACCCAATGAAACATAATGGAATCTTTTGTTTGTTCTTTCAGGGCTGCCCTCTCCGGCAAACATTCTGGTAGGATCTTCTCCTTCACGCTTAAAAGGGAATACTCCCGCAGCATAAGGGAATTCCCCCGGAACATTTTCACTGAGGTTCCATTTCAATATATCGCCCCAGCTTTTGTATTTAGGCAGGCTGATCTTGGGAATTTGGGTATGTGAAAGCGATTCGGTGTGTGTTTTAACTTTAATTTCCTTGTCCCGGACTTTGTATGAAAAGACCTCGTTTTTGTAGCATGCCACTTTTTCCTCCCATTTGTCGATGATCTCTTTGTTTTTGGGGTCAAGGTCAAGTGCTATTTCACGATATTTTTTATCCAGGGCGTTATACAAATCCTTGTCTTTATCCGGGTCAAGTTCCTGCATACTTTTATGCAGGGCATAAAGCCTGTCGGATATAGCGGATTGTTCCTCTGTCCATTTGTTATAGTTTCTGACCGCGTCAGATATTTCAGACAGGTACCGGGTCCTGTTTGGTGGAATAATAGACAGCTTTTCCGACATTTCTTCCTGCATTTCCATAGAGGAATGAAAATCCGAATCAGTTTTTTCTGAAATTTTATTCATCAGAGCCCTGTACAGTATGTTGACTCCAGGGTCGTTGTACTGTGAAGCAATAGTACCATAGACCGGCATGATATCCAGGTCATCATGGAACATATTATGGTTACGCTGATATTGTTTTTTTACATCCCTCAAAGCATCAAGGGCTCCACGCTTATCAAATTTGTTCAACGCAATAATATCGGCAAAGTCGAGCATATCAATCTTTTCGAGTTGTGTAGGCGCACCAAACTCAGGGGTCATGACATAGAGGGAAACATCGCTGTGGTCGATAATGGCTGTGTCGGACTGTCCGATACCGGAAGTCTCGAGGAATATCAGGTCATAGCCTGCTGCATTGACAACCGTCAGGGCATCCTTCACATATTTCGATACCGACAGGTTCGATTGCCTTGTGGCCAGTGAACGCATATACACACGGGGATTGTGGATGGCATTCATCCTGATCCTGTCTCCCAGCAAAGCGCCACCGGTTTTTCTTTTTGACGGGTCAACGGAAATAATAGCCAGTGTCTTGTCAGGAAAATCAATCAGGTAACGCCTCACCAGTTCATCAATCAGCGAGGATTTGCCTGCTCCACCTGTACCGGTAATGCCCAGGACTGGGGCATGATGTTTATTTTTCTTTTCCAAATTGTCAATAGCATCACTGATGCTGTCCGGATAGTTTTCTGCTGCTGAAATCACCCTGGCAATAGCGTAGGGCTCTTTTTTGGCTATTTTATCAAATTCCCCATTAATGTTTTGTCCAGTTGGAAAGTCGGATTTCTCCAACAGGTCATTGATCATGCCCTGAAGCCCCAAAGTCCTGCCGTCATCAGGTGAATAAATACGGGTAATACCATAGGCATGAAGTTCTTCAATTTCATGGGGCAATATGACTCCGCCACCACCTCCAAAAATTTTAATATGGCTGCAGTTGTTTTCTTTCAGCAGGTCGTACATATAGGTGAAAAACTCCATGTGGCCACCCTGATAGGAAGTAATGGCTATGGCCTGCACGTCTTCGTGAATGGCGCAATTGACAATTTCCTGTACGGACCTGTCGTGGCCCAGGTGTATAACTTCAGCACCGGATGCCTGCAGGATTCTCCGCATGATGTTGATCGAGGCATCGTGGCCGTCAAACAGGGATGCTGCCGTGACAATTCGAATATGATTTTTGGGTTTATAAACTTCAGTTGTAACCATAGCTATTTGTCTTGTTTATAAAAATTTTATTAGGCCATGCAAAGATAAACCTTTCGGGGTAAATCCCGGCTTGCTTCTTGGCAAAGGCCACAAAAGATGCCTGGCTTTGGCGGGAAGGACAAAAGACAATATATCTTTGACTTTCCCTGAATAGCGTTGACCGGTTTATAAAAAATTATAGCCTGCCTAATAATCCATTTTCTATTGTGATTTTTTCTGAAGTAAGCGGATTGGTTAAGGGGTTTATGGATTAACATGAAAAATTAAAAATGAAAGAAAACCGTCCGCTTTCGAAAGTTCTTACCTACGGAGTTAGATAATCAACACAGGTTGAAGATACATTCAGCCCTTTTTCTCAATCACAATAGCCGGGTACTCACCATGCCGACCCAGAAACCCGGAATATTTTTCTTCCCAACGGGATAGTTTCTCCAGGAACTTTTCCTGGAACAGCCATGAATTGACGTACAGCCTGAGAAAATATTTATTGGTGCTGCGCCAGCAGTAAAACTTCATGTCTTTGCTGAAGTCGAAAGTACGCAGGAACCATCTTGGGCTATGGGCATAAAAGTAAAGCCTGGGTTTTGAGTTAAACAACCGTACATAGGCCTTGCCGGCCCAATGCCTGAGCAACCGGTAGATTTGGACCACATTCAGTGATATATTCATCAGCCAGCTATGAATGAACCAAACATAGATGATGACTATTTTACCTCCCGGCCGGGCTACACGGTACAATTCTTCAACTGCCTTTTTCTGGTCATTTTTCGGGATATGGTAAAGGGTGTGCTGCGACAGGACGGTATCGCAAACATTTTCGGCAAGGGGGATTTGTGTGATGTCTCCGCAAATAAAGATCCCTTTTTTCCCTTCTTTTTCCATATTTGATTTTGCCTGTAACAGGGCGTTCAATGAAATATCGATACATATCCTGTATTCGTATCCGTCTGACAGGGACATGTATTCCGGCAAACCAATGGGGCCGGAAGCAATATCGAGCAAGTATTTCCCTTTAGGGGCATAAAACCGCGCAGCTCTGGTTAATGACTTTCGAATATAGGCACGGGTTTCTCTCCTGTAATCGATCCATTTCGGGGAGTCTACATAAACCGCTAGTTGGTTCTTTACCTCATAATCTACCTTATTATAATAATCAAACACCCTTTTCTTGTCAAACGACATACTGTTATTCGTGCTTTCATCTTGTTTCAGGCAAACCGCATAAGTGGGTAGCAAGACAAATATGCCGTTGAACACCGGGTAAAACCAGGTATTTGATTCGTCAATCAAGCCGCTGTCGAGATGGTCAAAGCCATGGATATTATCGGGAATATTAAAGTCTGTAAATACAGGCTTGTCGATAGGTCTCAATGAATTCCGGGTTATGGGGCAGCGGAGAATAGAATGATCCATGTTGAAATTTTTACAAAGATAGGATTTGAATGAAAAATTGGGTAAATCCAAACTGTAATGGCATCAGGAAAATGAATTAATACCAGGGGTTTGGGAATTGTTCAGGATTAATAAAGCTTATCCGTAACTGGATATACTTCTTAGTTTATCCATATCAGTGATCCTGATCTTCCTGCCTTTGATGTCAATGAGTTGTATCCTG